>NZ_JAECZP010000009.1:0-232324 GCF_019691255.1 Pseudomonas sp. USTB-Z | reverse complement strand
CGAGATCACTTACACCATCACGCTGACCAACAAAGACGGCCTGCCGATCAACAACCACAGTGCATTGACCTTCACGCTGAGCGACGGCAAAACCGTCATCACCGTGCCGGCTAATGGCACCGTGGGCACTGCCACCGTGGCTGCCCCGGACAACGTCTACGTCGGTACCAACGACCCTGTGATCAAATCGATCGCAACCGTTGAAGGTGCGGATGTCGGCAAGTTCGAGCAACTGACGCTGGACAAGACCCCGGTCAGCACCGCTGTGACCGACGAACCAGGTACGGGAACGCCGGGCACCGGCAACCAGGGTGACGTCACCATCGTTGGTATTACCGGCACGTCTTCTCTGACCGAAGGTGAAACCGGCCAGTACACGCTGACCCTGAGCAACGCGTCCAAGTCCGAAGTCACTATCACCCTTAGCTACAGCGGTACCGCCAAAAACGGTGATGACTTCACCGGTGTTGCGACCGTGAAGATTCCGGCCAATAGCACAGGCACGACGTTCAACATCGCTACCATCGATGACAAACTGGTCGAAGGTACCGAGAACTTCGTCGTGAAGATCGAAGCCGCCACGGGTGGTAACTTCGAGAACCTGCAGGTTGATAGCAGCAAATCGAGCGTGACGACCACCATTCTCGACAATGACCACCTGCCGGTTTCGCCTGGCGGCGCAGTATTTGGCGTGGAGGACACCGATTACGTATTTGCCTGGAGTGATTTCAAAGTCACTGATGCCGATGGCAACACTAACCTGTCTGTGACCATTACCTCGCTCCCGGCCGCCGGCAACTTGCAGTTCTTCAACGGTACTGCATGGGTGAATGTGGCCGTTGGCCAGGTGGTCAGCCAGGCTGATATCACTGCCAAGAACCTGAAGTTCGTTCCGGCCCTCAACCAGTCGGGTGCGGACAACTACGGTGGTACTGGCGTGGGTAACCAGAAGGCTGACTACGCCCAGTTCAAGTTCAAGCCGAACGATGGCACCAACCTGGGCAGCGAAGTGACCATGAAGGTCGATATCAGCCCGGTTGCCGACAAACCGACCCTGAGCTTCGGCAGCGCCGATATCGAGTCCAAAGGGCTGACCAAGGAAGTCTGGACCAGCCTCAAAGGCCTGGGTACTGGCGGCAACGGCATTACCGGCGAGGATCTGAAGACGGTCTTTGCCAACTCCGGCAGCGCGAACTCCAGCAGCACCACGACCAACGTGCAGTCCGATGGCAGCGTCACCGCTGGCACCGGTTCGAAAACGTCGGGCCTGATCTACCTGGAAGCCGGCAAGGTCTATACCTTCAGTGGTTTGGCCGACGACAGCTTCGTGGTCACCATCGGTGGCAAGACTGTAGTCACGGCCACCTGGGGAGCCGGTGGCGGGGTGTCGGGTACCTTTACCCCAAATACCAGCGGCTACTACCCGATCGAGGTCTACCATGCCAACCAGTCCGGTCCAGGCAGCTATGACCTGAACATCCAGGTAGGCTCCGGTGCCGTTACCGACCTGAGCAGCTCGAACGTCAAGATGTACCAGAACGTGACCGAGATGGCGAACGCAGGCCTGGGCGTGTCCGACCTGCACACCGTGAATGGTCAGAGCTACTACGACGGCTACAAGCTCAACGAAGGGCCTGAGGGTGGCTCGGTGAAACTGGTCGGTATTTCCACCGCCCTGACCGACACTGACGGCTCCGAAAGCCTGAACGTGACACTCAGCGGTATCCCGAAAGGTACCGTGTTGAGCGATGGTGCAGGCCACACGGTCACGGTTGGTACTGCCCCGGTCGATGTGACAGGCTGGAAACTCAGCAGCCTGACGCTGACCCCGCCGGCCTATTACAAAGGCTCGTTCGACATCACGGTTACCTCGACTGCCACCGAAAGCCTGGGCGGCTCGGCCATCACCACCGGCAATATCCCGGTGACGGTGTACGCTGCGACCTACAAGGCCAGTGTGGGTACCTCGGGCAATGACACGATGACCGGTAGTGAAGGCAACGACATCATCGTCGCTGACGTATCCGGGCTGAACGTGGTTCAGGGCAAGAACTACAACATCGCCTTCATGGTCGACAGCTCGGGCAGTATGAGCGACAAGTCGATTGCCGACGCCAAGACGCAGTTGGCCTCGGTGTTCAACACGCTCAAGGCCAGCCTGGGCTCGGACACCTCGGGTACCGTAAACATCTTCCTGGTCGACTTCGATACCCAGGTAAACAAGAACGTGGCAGTGAACCTTGCCGACCCGGATGCTTTGAGCAAGTTGCAGGCGGTATTGAACTCGATGGTGGGCGGCTACTACGGTGGCGGTACCAACTATGAAGACGCGTTCAAGACCACGTCCAACTTCTTCAACAGCACCATGGCCACCGGCAACAAAGGTGCGGAGAACCTGACTTACTTCATTACCGACGGTAAGCCAACCTATTATCAGAGCGGTGAGTCCACCAACCCTAGCCTGTGGAAGAATGGCAAGAGCCTGGATGATGTAGTCAACGTCAACAATTACAAGATGGGTGACACGTTCAGCGCCTGGGCCGATGCGACTCACAAGGTCGAGATCAGCAGCAATGGTGTGGTCAAAGTGCTGACCTATACCGAGAACCGCCGCGGTGAGTTGGTGCTTGACTCCACCAAGACGGTCGGCACCCTTCACGCACAAGGTGATGGTACCTATGAACTCTCCAGCCTGGACGGTACCGGCTACGCGGATTACTGGAACTACGTCTACTCGGCCGCAGGTTCTACTGAAAGTTTCGCAGTATTGGGCGGCACCAATGGCTTGAGCAAAGTCCAGGCTATCGGCCTGAACAGCGATGTCACGCTGAACGATCTGAAACCTTACGACAGTGCCGGCAAGCCACAGACCAATATCGACCCGTCCGATTTGGCCAAGGCGATTCTCGGTCACTCCGAAGCAACGGTGCCAGGTGCCGACACCATTGATAGTGGTAACGGCAACGACATCATCTTCGGTGACCTGATCACCCTCAACGGTGTCGTCAGCGAGGGCTACCAGGCCCTGCAGACGTACGTTGCACAGAAGAGCGGTGTTGAAGTCGGTGCTGTCACTACCAGCAATGTTCACCAGTACATCACCGAGCACTACACCGAGTTCGATATCTCCGGTGCCAAAGACGGCAATGACATCCTGTCGGGCGGCAATGGCAATGACATCCTCTTCGGCCAAGGTGGCAGCGACACGCTCGATGGCGGCAAAGGTAACGACATCCTGCTGGGCGGTACCGGCAACGACACCCTGATCGGTGGCCAGGGCGACGATATCCTGATCGGTGGCAGCGGTGCCGACACCTTCGTGTGGAAGGCTGGCGACATCGGTAACGACGTGATCAAGGACTTCAACAAGGCCGAGGGTGACCGTATCGACCTGAAGGACCTGCTGCAGGGCGAGAAGGGCAGCACCATCGACAACTACCTGAAGCTCACCACGGTGGAGGGTACGACCACGTTGCAAGTCAGCAGCGAAGGCAAGCTCAACGCCGAAGGTGGTATCGCCAACGCCGACGTGACCATCAAACTGGAAGGGGTGAACTGGTCCAACCAGACGATCAACTCGTTGATCAGCGGTGCCGATCCGACCATCATCATCCACAACAAGGACAGCTGACAGACTACCGGGGCCGCACAGCGGCCCCGGCTCTTTCCTGCTACCCGCCAACAGCGCATACTCTGGCGCCGGGCCTGCGCGCCCGGCGATCTTTGCCTATGCTGCTGTCTACCAACAAGGAACCAACGTGACGAGGGACATCGCCATGTTCTACGTGCAACGCAACGCCGCCGGCCAGTTGCTGCGGGTGGAAGCAGCCGCGTTTGATCAGTTCACCGAAATGCTCCCTTCAGACCATGCCGATATCCAGGAATGGTTTGCCGATGATGTCGTGGAAAACAGCCTCAACCAGCTCAAACAAAGCGACCTGGACATGATCCGCGTGCTTGAGGACCTGATCGACGTGTTGACCGCCAAGGGGGTGTTCAAGATCACCGACCTGCCCGCCGGCGCGCAGGCCAAGCTGCTCAACCGTTCCACGGCGCGCAAGGCGCTCAGCAGCCTCAATAACCTGATTGACGAAGAAGAGCAGGGCGGGCTGATCTGACTGCAGGACGCTCCCGCGAGAGTGATATTGTTATTCCTTAATGGTATTTAAAATATTGGCTTTATGACTTTATAGTCGCTTTCACTGCGTACCCGTCGACCAATCGATGCGCCGCACGACTTGAACCCACACGGGAAATCCCCGTGCGTTTCTGATCGTTGCGCGCCATTGAGGTCGCGCATTGCGTGGGAGTGAAAAATGTCAGCCGCCTTGAACGCCTTGTCGTCCATCGACAGCGCCCAGCCGCAAGTTTTTGAAGTTCGCCCCTTCTCGGGTGCCGTCGGCGCCGAGATCATAGGTCTGGACCTGGCCAAACCGGTCAGCGCCGAGGATTTCACCCGTATCCATCGCGCCCACCTCGACCACCATGTGCTGGTGTTCCGCGACCAGCGTATCAGCCCGGAACAGCAGATCGCCTTTAGCCGCCGCTTCGGTGAGTTACAGATCCATGTGCTCAAGCAGTTCTTGCTGACTGGCCACCCCGAGATCCTGATCGTTTCCAACATCATCGAAAATGGCCAGAACATCGGCCTGGGTGATGCCGGCAAGTTCTGGCATTCGGACCTGTCGTACAAAGAGCTGCCAAGCCTCGGTTCCATGCTGCATGCCCAGGAACTGCCCAGTGAAGGCGGTGACACCTTGTTCGCCGACATGCATAAAGCCTGGGACGCTGTACCTGATACCCTGCGCAAAGTGGTCGAGGGCCGCAGTGCCGCTCACTCCTATACCGCCCGTTACGCTGAAACCAAATTCGAAGGCAACTGGCGCCCGACCCTGACTGCCGAGCAACTGGCGCAGGTAAAGGAGGTCATTCACCCGGTAGTCCGCACCCACCCGGAAAACGGCCGCAAGGCCCTGTTCGTGAGTGAAGGCTTCACCACCCGCATTGTCGGCCTGCCTGATGATGAAAGCCGCGACGTGCTGCAGCAGCTGTATGCCCTTAGCGTGCTGGAGCAGAACATTTACCGCCACCAGTGGCAGCCCCATGACCTGGTGTTCTGGGACAACCGCTCGCTGATCCACTTGGCCACCGGCTGCCCCGCGCACCTGCGGCGCAAGCTGTACCGCACCACCATCCAGGGCGATGCCCCGTTCTGACGACTGAGGAAACCATCATGCGCAAATCCATCAGCCGCCTGGCGGCAAGCATCGGCCTGGGCGCAAGCCTGGTCGTCGGCAGCCTAGCCGCCCCCGCCGTGGCCCAGGCCGAAGGCAAGATCCGTATTGCCGAACAATTCGGCATCGTCTACCTGCTGCTGAACGTGGTGCGTGACCAGCACCTGATTGAGAAACACGGCAAGGAGCAGGGCATCGACATCGAAGTCGATTGGGCGCAGCTGTCGGGTGGCTCGGCCATCAACGACGCATTGTTGTCCGGTTCGGTGGACATCGCCGGCGCCGGTGTCGGGCCGCTGTTGACCGTCTGGGACCGCACCAAGGGCCGGCAGAACGTGAAGGCCGTGGCTTCGCTGGGCAACTTTCCGTACTACCTGGTCAGCAGCAACCCCAACGTGAAGACCATCGCCGACATCTCCGACAAAGACCGTATCGCCGTTCCGGCGGTGGGTGTTTCGGTGCAGTCGCGCTTCCTGCAGTACGCCGCTGCCCAGCAGTGGGGCGACAAGGAATACAACCGCCTCGACAAATACACCTTGGCCGTGCCGCACCCGGACGCCACCGCCGCACTGTTAGCGGGCGGCACCGAGCTGAACGGGCACTTCTCCAACCCGCCGTTCCAGGACCAGGTGCTGGCCAACAAGGACGTGCACGTGGTGCTCAACAGCTACGACCTCCTCGGCCCCAACTCGCCGACCTTGCTGTTTGCTACTGAGAAGTTCCGCAAGGACAACCCCAAGACCTACAAGGCCTTCGTCGATGCCCTGGCCGAAGCCGCAGACTTCGCCCAGAAAGACAAGGCCGCTGCCGCCGACACCTATATCCGCGTAACCAAGGCCAAGATCGACCGCGACGCGCTGATCAAGCTGATCGACAACCCGCAGTACGAATTTACCGTTACGCCCAAGAACACCTACAAGCTGGCCGATTTTCTCTATCGGGTAGGCGCCATCAAGCACAAGCCGCAATCGTGGAAGGATTACTTCTTCCAGGATGAACGCCCGCTGCAGGGGAGCTGACCGATCATGACCGCCCCATTGCCAGGCCACACGGCCAGCAACCTGAGCCGTGTTGCAGCGCCGCCTTTGCTCAAGGTGGATAACCTCAGCCTCGAATACCGTACCGCGCAACGCGTGGTGCGGGCCACCCATCAGGTCAGCTTCGAAGTCGACCGCACTGATCGTTTTGTACTGCTCGGCCCCTCCGGCTGTGGCAAGTCCACCCTGCTCAAAGCCGTGGCCGGTTTTATCCAGCCGCAAGAAGGCCAGATTCTGCTGCAGGGCCAGACAGTTCGTGGCCCAGGCCCCGACCGCATCGTGGTGTTCCAGGAGTTTGACCAGTTGCCGCCGTGGAAAACGGTGAAGCAGAACGTCATCTTTCCGCTGCTGGTGTCTGGCCAACTCAAGCGTGCGGAGGCGGAGGAGCGGGCGCTGCATTATCTGGAGAAGGTCGGTCTGGCCGCCTTTGCCGATGCTTATCCACACACGTTGTCCGGTGGTATGAAGGCACGTGTGGCAATTGCCCGGGCCTTGGCCACCCAGCCCAAGATCCTGTTGATGGATGAGCCGTTCGCCGCCCTGGATGCGCTGACCCGGCGCAAGATGCAGGAAGAGCTGTTGCTGCTGTGGGAGGAAGTGCGGTTCACCCTGTTGTTCGTCACCCACTCCATCGAAGAAGCGCTGGTGGTCGGCAACCGCATCCTGTTGTTGTCGCCCCACCCGGGGCGGGTGCGCGCCGAAGTGCACAGCCATCAATACGGCCTGGGCAGCCTGGGTGGCAGCGACTTCCAGGCCAGTGCCCGGCGTATCCACCGTTTGCTGTTCGATGAAGCCGATATCCCGGAACAGCCTGACAACCTTGGGTTCAACGATATTCGTATCGCCTACTGACAGGAGCCTCAGCCATGACCACTACACCTGTACGCCAGGAATACGAGGTGCAGCTGGAGCCCCTGCTCAGTGTGCCTGTAGAACGACAACTCCCCTTGGCCCAACGCCTGTGGCAGCAAGGCTGGTTGAGAAAGGCGGTCATATTGCTGGTGATCGCTGTGCTATGGGAAGCCGTTGCCCGCTACCAGGACAATGACCTGCTGCTGCCAAGCTTTCTGCAAACCGCCACGGCGCTATGGGACGGCATGATCAGTGGCGAACTGCCCGCCAAGGTCGGTGTTTCGCTGGTAATACTGCTCAAAGGCTATGTGCTGGGTATCGTCCTGGCCTTTGGCCTGACCAGCCTGGCGGTGTCGACCCAATTGGGCCGAGACTTACTGGGCACACTGACCTCGATGTTCAACCCGTTGCCGGCCATTGCCCTGCTGCCGCTGGCCTTGCTGTGGTTCGGGCTGGGTGACAACAGCCTGATCTTCGTGCTGGTGCATTCGGTGCTATGGGCGTTGGCGCTGAATACTTATGCCGGCTTCCTCGGTGTGTCGGAGACGCTGCGCATGGCTGGCCGCAACTATGGTCTGAAGGGCCTGCGGCTGGTATTGCACATCCTCGTGCCAGCAGCCCTGCCGTCAATCTTGTCGGGGTTGAAGATCGGCTGGGCGTTTGCCTGGCGTACCCTGATCGCCGCTGAATTGGTGTTTGGTGCCAGCAGTGGCAAAGGCGGGTTGGGTTGGTACATCTTCCAGAACCGCAACGAACTGTATACCGACAAGGTCTTTGCCGGGTTGGCGGTGGTGATCCTGATCGGTCTGCTGGTGGAAGGGCTGGTGTTCAATACGCTGGAGCGGTTGACGGTGCGGCGATGGGGGATGCAGCGCTAGCAGGTTAGCCAGTACCGGCCTTTTCGCGGCAGATTGACGCTAGAATCCGCGTCTGCGGGATCTTCGTCCTTGAAAGAGGGGCGAGGCGCCGAACCGCCGCGAAAGACCCTGTACTGGCTACAAATTCTGGTACTGAGCTGCCGCATTGCTCAGAATCCTGCCAATCTCTTCCCGCAAGCCGGCAGGCTGCTCTACCACCACCCTGTCCCCATGGCTCAACAGCCACCAGCGTAATGGCCAGCCGTCACTTACCGTGCCGCGTAACCGATGCCCATGCTCCAGCGCCGTCAGTTGCATGTCGCTGCTCAATGGCGCATCCCGCAACTGCCGCGCCAGTGCATCGCTGATTCGCGCCACCAGCTCCACGCCCTCACCCTGCGATGGCTGCAATGCATCCCCTCGCAGATGTGTCAGCAAGTCGAAATTGCCGCGCAATTCGCCCACGGCACTGGCCGACCAGTGCCAACCGAACGGAATGCTCTTGTCATTGCGCTCCAGCGGGAATATCAGCGAAAGCTCGTTGAGGTCACGCTCGACAGTGCGTTTGCTGACCGTGAACCCCACGTCACGCAGGCGCCAGACCAGCTCGGCGCTGGTTATGCCTGGGGAACGGCTGGGCAACTGGCGCAGCAGCGCCCACTGTCGGCTAAGGGTGGCGCGAGTGGTGGCGAACGGCAAAAGATAACGTCCTTGTCTAGGCTTGCCGCAATAGGATGGCGGCATGCGAGGGGCATGGCAATTGGCCACAGCCTGCTCAGATCAAGGAAGTCGCATTTGGTTGCCTCGTGCCGGTTCGTTCGCGACAGGTTTTGACGTGACATCACGCAGAATCACGCCTCATCACAGCCGAAGGTTGGGGCTGTGCGTCGTTCAATGAGGATGAACATGTCTGTTGCCAGCAATATCCATTCGCTACTTGCCCGCCTTCTGCCCGAGCGGGTCATCGCCCCTCCTGCCCCTGCAGGAAGGCGACAGCGGCTGTTCTGCGGTGTGGGCTTGCCCAGCCAGCGGTCACTGCTGGTCAACCGCCTGGATGAGGCCAACGACCTGCAGGCGGTGTATGTCGACTTGCGTCGCCAGGCATTGCAAGGCAGCGTGTCCGCATTGAACGATCTCGGCTGGATCTGGCTCAACGGCAAGTACTGGCGGGCCGATACCGTGCTGGCCGGGCACCTGTTGCGCATGGCGGCCCTGCAGGGCAATGCTGCTGCCTGGTTCAACCTTGGGCAACAACACTACTTCGGCAAAGGCATCGACCCTTCCTATGTGCAGGCGGCGGAGTGTTACCGGCAGGCCTTCGACCGCGGCATGCTGCATGCCGCCGCCGCACTGGGTGACCTGTATGAGGAGGAGGTGTGCGACGGTGACCTGGAGTGGCAGGTTGACCTGGTGCAGGCCTACCAGTGGTTCATGCGTGGCGCCGAACAGGGCGAGGCGCGTTGTCGTTTTGAAGTGGGCTACCGGCTGATGCATGGGCTGCACGTAGAGGCCAACCTCAAGGCAGCGCTTTACTGGCTTGAGCTGGCAGCAGCGGCGGGGGTGGTGCAAGCGGCAGAGGAGCTGGCGGTGCATTTCAGCAGCCGTGATGCGGTGCGGTATCAGGAGTGGCGGGACCGGGCGGTGCAAATGGGCAGTACATTGGCCTTGACCATGAAGCTGGAAGACCAGATCCAGCCCTGAGTATTTCTCTCCAGTGCTGCACAGGGATTGCGTAGATTCCGAAACCGGTGCAGCCCCTGTGTGCGGGTTTACCCGCGAAGCGCGCCAGCACTGGCTGAAAAATGAACAACATTTCACCCCGGCTATCCGTCGCCCCCTGTTGACGACAGGGGGATGTCGGGGCGTATATTGATAGTTAGCAAACTATGAATATACTTGGTTCTCTTCATGTCCCTTGATTTCCTGCGCCTGCAAGTCAGCAGTGGCCTGGTAGTTGCTGCCCGCCACTGGCGGCGCATCTGTCATACCGCCTTGACCGGCTACGGCATTTCCGAGGCCTGCGCTGCGCCGTTGCTGATGATCGTGCGCCTGGGCGACGGCGTGCACCAGGTGGCTGTGGCCCAGGCCGCTGGCCTGGAAAGCCCGTCGCTGGTACGCCTGCTTGACCAACTGTGCAAAGCTGGCCTGGTGTGCCGCAGCGAGGACCCACTGGATCGCCGCGCCAAGGCACTGAGCCTGACTGCCGAAGGCCGTGCCCTGGCAGAAGCCATTGAAGCCGAACTGGTGCGCTTGCGCCGCGATGTGCTCGGCGGTATCGATCAGGCCGACCTGGAAGCTGCCTTGCGTGTGCTTCGTGCCTTCGAGGCTGCCGGTCTGGGCAGCGCAGGCGGGGTGGCATGAACGGTTTCTTCAGCTCTGTCCCTCCGGCCCGTGACTGGTTCTACGGCGTGCGCACCTTCGGCGCGTCCATGATTGCCCTGTACATTGCTCTGCTCATGCAACTGCCGCGTCCCTACTGGGCCATGGCTACGGTGTACATCGTCTCCAGCCCCTTCGTCGGCCCGACCAGCTCCAAGGCGTTGTACCGTGCCGTCGGCACGTTGCTCGGCGCTGGCGGGGCAATCTTCCTGGTGCCGCCGCTGGTGCAGTCACCGTTGCTGCTGAGCATCGCCATTGCCCTGTGGACCGGCACCTTGCTGTTCCTTTCGCTGAACCTGCGCACGGCCAACAACTACGTGCTGATGCTGGCCGGTTATACCCTGCCGATGATTGCCTTGGCCGTGGTGGATAATCCGCTGGCAGTGTTCGATGTGGCCTCTTCTCGCGCGCAGGAAATCTGTTTGGGAATTGTCTGCGCGGCAGTCGTCGGGGCTATCTTCTGGCCACGCCGGCTGGCGCCGGTGGTAGTCGGTGCCACCGGAAACTGGTTCACCGAGGCGATTCGCTACAGCGACACCTACCTGGCCCGCGATGCCAGTGCCGACAAGGTCAGCGGGATGCGCGGGGTGATGGTCACCACCTTCAACTCGCTGGAGCTGATGATCGGTCAGCTCGCCCACGAAGGTGCCGGCCCGCATACCCTGAAGAACGCCCGCGAATTGCGCGGGCGGATGATCCATCTGCTGCCGGTGATCGACGCCCTCGACGACGCACTGGTAGCCCTGGAAGGCCGCGCCCCGGCCCAGTTCGCCCAGCTTCAACCCGTGCTGGAAGCCGCTCGTGAATGGCTCAAAGGCACTGCCGACAGCGCTTCGGTAGCGCACTGGGCCACGTTGCATGAGCAGATCGGCCGCTTGCAGCCCGCTACAGCCGCCCTCGACCAGCGCGCCGAGCTGCTGTTGTCCAACGCCCTGTACCGCCTGACCGAATGGGCCGACCTGTGGCAGGACTGCTGCACCCTGCAGCACGCCCTGCGTACCGATGATGCCAAGCCTTGGCGTGCGGTGTATCGCCACTGGCGGCTGGGCCGCCTGACAGCGTTTTTTGATCGTGGCCTGATGCTGTACTCGGTAGCCTCAACGGTCCTGGCGATCGTGGTCGCCTGCGGCCTGTGGATCGGACTGGGCTGGAACGACGGCGCCAGTGCGGTAATCCTCGCGGCAGTTGCGTGCAGCTTCTTCGCCGCCATGGACGACCCGGCACCGCAGATCTACCGGTTCTTTTTCTGGACGCTGATGTCGGTCATCTTCTCCAGTCTGTACCTGTTTTTGGTACTGCCCAACCTGCACGACTTCCCGATGCTGGTGCTGGCCTTTGCCGTGCCGTTCATCTGCATAGGCACCCTGACCGTACAGCCGCGCTTCTACCTGGGCACCTTGCTGACCATCGTCAACACGTCGACCTTCATCAGCATCCAGGGCGCCTACGACGCCGACTTCTTCACCTTCCTCAACTCCAACCTTGCCGGCCCCGCGGGCCTTCTGTTCGCCTTTATCTGGACCCTGGTGATGCGCCCGTTCGGCGTGGAGCTGGCGGCCAAGCGCATGACCCGCTTCGCCTGGCGCGACATCGTCGAAATGACCGAGCCTGCGACCTTGGCCGAGCACCGCCAGGTTGGCGTACAGATGCTCGACCGCCTGATGCAGCACCTGCCACGCCTGTCGCAAACCGGCCAGGACAGTGGCGTGGCACTGCGCGACCTGCGCGTAGGGTTGAACCTGCTCGACCTGCTGGCGTACATGCCGCGCGCCGGCCAGCAGGCTCGCGAGCGCCTGAACACTGTGGTCGAGGAAGTCGGTGCGCACTACGCCGCCTGCCTGCGTGCTGGCGAACGCCTGCATGCCCCGGCCGCACTGTTACGCAACATGGAACGCGCTCGCCTGGCGCTGAACCTGGACGAGCTGTACGAGCGCGGTGATGCCCGCACCCACCTGCTGCATGCCCTGAGCGGTCTGCGCCTGGCGCTGTTGCCGGGGGTGGAGGTGATGCTCGAGCCAGCTGAACAACCGCAACTGCCCCCCGGCCTCGACGGAGCACCCCTGTGATTGGTGAACTGGATATCAGCGGGGTGTTCCTGCCCACGCTGCTGGTGATGATGTTTGGCACCTACCTGCTGTTCCTTGGGGTGCACGCGGTGCTGGTGCGCCTGCATTTCTACCGCCTGGTCTGGCACCGGGCGTTGTTCAACGTTGCTCTGTATGCCGTGCTGCTTGGTGCGGTGGACCACTTTTGCCGAAACCTGATGCTGCCATGAAAAAACCTATGCTGACCTTGGGCCGTGTGGTCCTGACCTTGCTGGTAGTGACCTTCGCCGCCGTGCTCGTGTGGCAGATGGTGGTCTACTACATGTTTGCCCCCTGGACCCGTGACGGCCACATACGCGCTGACGTGATCCAGATCGCCCCCGATGTGTCGGGATTGATCCAGAAGGTCGAGGTGCGCGACAACCAGACCGTCAAACGTGGCGACGTGCTGTTCACCATCGACCAGGACCGCTTCACCTTGGCCCTGCGTCAAGCCAAGGCAACCCTTGGCGAGCGCCAGGAGACCCTGGCCCAGGCTTCCCGCGAAGCGCAGCGCAACCGCAAGCTGGGCAACCTGGTGGCCGCCGAGCAACTGGAAGAAAGCCAGTCCCGCGAGGCCCGTGCCCGTTCGGCTGTCAGCGAGGCGCAAGTGGCTGTCGATACTGCTCAGCTCAACCTTGACCGCTCGGTGGTGCGCAGCCCGGTAGACGGCTACCTCAACGACCGCGCGCCGCGTAACCACGAGTTCGTCACCGCCGGCCGCCCGGTGCTGTCGGTGGTCGATAGCGCCTCGTACCATGTCGATGGCTACTTCGAGGAAACCAAGCTTGGCGGTATACACATCGGCGATGCCGTGGACATCCGTGTGATGGGCGACAACACCCGCCTGCGCGGCCATGTGCAGAGCTTTGCCGCTGGCATCGAAGACCGCGACCGCAGCAGTGGCGCCAACCTGCTGCCTAACGTTAACCCGGCGTTCAGTTGGGTACGCCTGGCCCAGCGCATCCCGGTGCGCATCGCCTTTGACGAAGTGCCGCAAGACTTCCGCATGATCGCCGGGCGCACTGCCACGGTGTCGATCATCGAGGGCCAGCGCCCATGAAACAGCTGATCCTGGCTGGCCTGTGCCTGTCGCTGGGGGCCTGCATGATGGTGGGTCCCGACTATGAGGTGCCTGGGGATGCGGCCGTGCAACGCAATGACCTGAACGGCCCGCTGCGCCAGGATGCCGACAGCGTCGTGTCGGCGCCGGTCCCCGAGGACTGGTGGCAGCTGTATCAGGATCAGCGGCTGAATGAACTGGTGCGCCAGGCGCTGAGTGCCAACACCGAATTGCGCGTGGCGGCGGCCAACATCGCCAAAGCTCGCGCCCAGGTGGAGGTGGCTGAATCGCAAGGCGGCTTCAACGGTGGCGTCAAACTCGGCGCTCAGCGGCTGCAGGAGTCGGGCGAAGCTTTCCTGCAGCCTGAGAAGGTGCCGGTAGCCAACATCGGTGAGGCCATCATCAGTGCCTCGTACCAGTTCGACCTGTGGGGTACCTTCAAGCGTGGTACCGAGGCTGCCAAGGCAAATGCCGACGCAGTGCAGGCCGCTGCCGACACTGCCCGCATCACGCTTGTGGCGGACGTGGTCAAGGCTTATACCCAGGTGTGCTCGGCCAACGAGGAATACCACATTGCCCGTGAGTCCCTCGATCTGCAGGAGCAAAGCGTGAAACTCAACCAGCGCCTGCGCGATGCTGGGCGTGGTGATGAAACCCAGGTCACCCGCTCGCAGACCCAGTTCAAATCCTTGCGTGCCGAACTGCCACGCTTCAAGGCCGAACGCGAGACGGGCATGTACACCCTGGCCGCGCTGCTGGCCAAGCCGGTCGACCAGTTGCCTGCCGGTACCGCCGATTGCGCCGAGCTGCCGCACCTGAACCAGCTGGTCCCGGTGGGCGATGGTGCGGCCCTGCTCAAGCGCCGCCCCGACGTGCGTCAGGCCGAACGCCAGCTGGCTGCCGCCACCGCCTATATTGGCGTGGCCACCGGCGCCTTGTACCCGGACATCAGCATTGGCGCCCAGGTTGGCACCATCGGTATCCTGGAGAACCTTGGTGAGCCTTCGACCAACCGCTGGGGTTTTGGCCCGCAGATCAGCTGGACCATCCCCACCAACGGCACCCGTGCCCGCATTCGCATGGCCGAAGCCTCGACCCAGGCGGCCCTGGCGAACTTCGATGGGGTTGTGCTGAATGCCATCCGCGAGACCCAGACCCGCCTGGCGCAATACAGCGCCTTGCTCGATCGGCGCGAGGCGCTGGCCGAGGCGGAGAAATCGGCCAAGGAAGCGGCGGACCAGACGCACCGGTATTACCAAGCGGGGCGTGAGTCGTTCCTGGCGGATTTGCAGGCGACGCGGACCTATACCGATATGCGTGCGCAGTTGGCGGCGGCGAACAGCCAAGTGGCGTTGGGGCAGATTGGGGTGTTTCTCGCGTTGGGTGGGGGGTGGAAGGCCCGTACTCAGGAATAAGTGTGCTCACGGCTCGGCGAATTACGCACTATCAAAATTGCCAGTTACGCGGTTCGAAAATAGGGGGCATGCTTCCGTGAGCTAAAAAAGGAGGTGTGATATGGGCGAGGATTCGACGAGTGTCGTGAAGAGCTTTTACTGCCGAGATCGATTGGCAACACAAGTGCGCGAGTTATCGTCGTACTCGTTACTTGACCACCGGCAAGGCTGTCTGGCTCAGGTAAATGTCGGGCAGGGCGCAGGCTCTGTATTATTTGCTGTCGATGCCATGCGGACTGTAATTGCAGGTAGTGCTGAGCTATCTTTTGCCAAAATGTGCTATCAAGCGTACGGACTCAGTTCTCCTCAACCATCGATAGTTCCCGGCTTTAATGGTGAGTCTCGTGACGCCGTCACCGGCTGCTACCTGCTGGGTGCAGGCTACCGTCTTTACAGTCCGGTAATGATGCGATTTTGCAGCCCGGATAGTTGGAGCCCATTTGGCGAAGGTGGTTTGAATGCATATGCCTACGTGTCGTGTGACCCTGTCAACTATTCTGATCCAACGGGGCATGGTAAACACATTAAGATGAAGGTTTCACAACCGAAAGAAAGGCCTGGTAAGTTAGCGGTAGAGCCTCTCCGTACTCCGGCTTCGAAGAGTCCCTCACTGGATCGATCGAACTCAAGCGGTTCGAATTTATCTGGGGCGTCGTCACCCTTGACCCCCTCCCCAGTCAGTGCGGGAAGTAGTAAGCGATACAGCTCTCAAGCTTCAAGTGACACCAGTGCATCTACTGACCTTGACGACATTTGGAAGCTTGATAAGAGCCGAGCCACGTATAAAGAGCTGACACCTGCCGAGCAGTATGTGTTTGATGAATTTCAGAATGCTATAAAAAACGAGGGCAAGTCTCCCAGAGACGCTGCAGAGATGGCAGGTGCCAGTGACTATAAGAGAATGAAAGATAAAAAAGTCAATAGGTTTCAAATCCGCCTTAGTCAAGGGCAGCGTGTGTCATTTGAAATAGAAGGTAAGAACGTGATCATTCGCCAAGTAGGTGGGCATACCTGATTATCGCGTATCAAATTTGTAGCAAGATTTTTCATGAAATCTGCCCAAGACCCTTGAGGTAAGCTGAGTCAGAGTAAAGAATGTTCTCTTTCGCATTCCCTCCGAGACTGGCCATGAATTCCCGTTTCCGTCTACTTGCCTGGCTACCGGCTGTGTTGCTTGGCCCGGTGCTGGCGCTGTGCAGTAACCTGGCGCTGGCAGAAGCGCCCGCCGAGGCCACCAAGGCCTTGCATTTGCTCGATTACATCGGTGCCGACTACCCGCCGACCGTACAAGACGGGACGGTGATCGACGATGGCGAGTATCGCGAACAACAGGAGTTCAGCGCGGTATTGGCCGATCTGCTCAAAGGCCTGCCGGCAAATGCTGAGCAAAAGGGTCTGGAGCAAGGTGTTCAAGCGCTACGCCAAGCCATCGACCAACGCCAGGAGGGCGCCGCAGTCGCCAAACAGGCCCGACAGCTGGGTGCGCGACTGGCTGTGGCCTACGAGGTCAGCCAGGCACCGGTGATTACCCCGGACCCAGCCCGCGGTGCTGCGCTGTACGCGCAAAACTGCTCGATTTGCCACGGCGAAACCGGCGCCGGCGATGGCCCGGCTGGCGTGGGCCTGGAGCCTGCACCCGCCAACCTGCGTGATGTCTCGCGCCTGGACCAGTTGAGCCTGTTCGACCTCTACAACACCCTGGCCTTGGGTATCGACGGCACCGAAATGCCGTCGTTTGCCGACCAATTGGACGATCGCCAGCGCTGGGACGTGGCCGCGTACATTGCCAGCTTCACCGCCAAGCCGGAAGCAGGCAAGGGTGACAAGACCTGGAACCTCGCCGACCTGGCTCGCCAGACGCCGGCCGAAGTCGCCGCCAACGAAGGCACTGCGGCCGTCGAGGCATTCCGTGCCCAGCGTGCTCAACCGCCGCAAGTAAAGCGCGGCCCTGCGCAATTGCTCGAATACACGGCCAGCACACTGGACAAGAGCCTGGCGGCCTACCGCGCAGGCGACCACGATCAGGCCTATGACCTGTCGGTGGCGGCCTACCTGGAGGGTTTCGAGCTGGTGGAAAGCTCGCTGGACAACATCGACACCCAGGCGCGCAAGGACACCGAAAAAACGCTGATGGCCTACCGTCAGTCCTTGCAGGACGGCTTGCCCGTGGCCCAGGCCGAACAGCGTCTGGCCGACGCCAAAACCAAGCTCGAGCAGGCGGCCAAGCTGCTGGGCAGCGATGGCCTGAGCTGGACGCTGAGTTATATCTCCGGTTTGCTGATCCTGCTGCGTGAAGGCCTCGAGGCGATTCTGGTGCTGGCGGCGATCCTGGCCTTCCTGCGCAATACCGGGCAGCAGTCGGCAGTGCGCAGCGTCAACATCGGCTGGGGCCTGGCGCTGGTTGCCGGCTTCGCCACCTGGGCGCTGGCGGCCTATGTGATCGATGTGGGGGGCGCTCAGCGCGAGCTGCTGGAAGGCTGCACGGCGCTGTTCGCTGCTGTGATGGTGCTATGGCTGGGTGTGTGGATGCATGACCGCCGCCACGCCGCCGCCTGGAAGGACTACATCAAGAGCAGCCTGGTCAGCGGTGGCGGGCGCTTCGGCTTTGCTGTGCTGGCATTCTTCTCGGTATACCGCGAATTGTTCGAAGTGATCCTGTTCTACGAGACCCTGTGGCTGCAGGCAGGCCCTGCCGGGCATCAGGCGGTGCTGGCGGGTGGCGCGACGGCATTGTTGCTGCTGGTGGGCCTGGCCTGGGCGATTCTGCGGGGTTCGGCCAAGCTGCCGCTATCGCTGTTCTTCAGCATCAACGCCGCGCTGCTGTGCGCGCTGTCGGTAGTATTCGCCGGGCATGGCGTGAAGGCGCTGCAAGAGGCCGGCGTGCTGGGCACACGGCCAGTGGCGTTCTTTGAGTTCGACTGGCTGGGGATTCATGCCGATGCCTACTCGCTGTCGGCGCAAGCGGTGGCCTTGCTGGCCATCGTGTTCCTTTACGGCCGCTCGTGGCTGGCGGAAAAGCGCAGTACTGCGGCCAACTGACTGGAGCCTGCGCGGTCCTGCAGGGCCCGCGCAAGGTCTCAGATCTTGCGCGAGCCTGATGCTCAGGCCGGCTGTGGCGCCTTGAGAATGTTCTGTAGCAGTTGGACACTTTCAACGGCGTCATGACCCAGGCTGGTCAGATAGCCGCCATCCGGTTGATCGGTCAGCCCCTTCTCATGCAGGCGTTGCGCAGCCGCGATCAGGGCAGGGGATGCGGTGCTGGTTATCTTGATGCCTTCCTGGCTGCTGTCGTGTTTGAACAGCGCGAGTACTTCCATTTCGTCGATCAAATCGGGGGTAAAAGGCATGGCGACTCCTGACTTCCAGACAAGGATTGCGGCACTTTCTACGGTGCCTGATCTTCGAGTGTAGCCGGGTTATTCGTCGTCGCCTTGATCCATCTCAGGCGGCAGCTCCGGCAGTGCCCGCAGAGCGTTCTCATACCACTCGCCGTTGAACGCACGGTCCTCTACCAACATGTTGTCGATTTCGAAGGCCAGCACATGGGCCATCAGGTTCAGAATGTCTTCACGCTCATAGCCGACCAGCGTCAGCTTGTTGAAAGTGGCCTTGGCCGCAGGCGGCTCGCCGCTCTCGATCTGGTTTTCGATGGCCTGGGTCAGTGTTGCCTCGGCGAAGGCTTCGTCGTCGTCATTGTCGATGTTGGTGGGCTCGCTCATCGCGGTACTCCTAGGATGGATGCAACAGTGTGCCATGCCTGTGGCGGCAATGCCCGGGCATTGACGGGGTGCATGACGCTGGTCAGCGGCAGGCGTTCAGTCTATAAAAGCCAGGCCAACCCCTTACGGCCTGGAGGCTGTTACCTCATGCTCAAGCTTCATGGATTCTCGGTCAGCAACTACTACAACATGGTAAAGCTGGCCCTGCTCGAAAAAGGCCTGCCTTTCGAGGAAGTCACCTTCTATGGCGGCCAGGCGCCACAGGCGCTGGAAGTGAGCCCGCGGGGCAAGGTGCCGGTGCTTGAAACCGAACATGGCTTCCTCAGCGAAACCAGTGTGATCCTCGACTACATTGAACAGACCCAAAGCGGCAAGGCACTGCTGCCGGCCGACCCGTTCGAGCAGGCCAAGGTGCGTGAGCTGCTCAAGGAAATCGAGCTGTACATCGAGCTGCCTGCGCGTACCTGCTACGCCGAGTCGTTCTTTGGCATGTCGGTCGAACCGCTGATCAAAGAGAAGGCGCGTGCTGACCTGCTGGCCGGGTTTGCCACGCTCAAGCGCAATGGGCGCTTTGCACCCTATGTTGCGGGCGAGCAACTGACGCTGGCAGACCTGATGTTCTGCTTCTCGGTCGACCTGGCCAACGCGGTGGGCAAGAAGGTGCTGAGCATCGACTTCCTGGCGGACTTCCCGCAGGCCAAGGCATTGCTGCAGTTGATGGGGGAGAACCCGCACATGGCGCGGATCATGGCGGACAAGGAAGCGTCGATGCCAGCCTTCATGGAGATGATCCGCAGCGGCAAGCGCTGAGATTTGTGTTGGGTCATTCGCGGGTAAACCCGCTCCTACCGGTAAAGCACAACCGTTGTAGGAGCGGGTTTACCCGCGAACGAGGGCGAAGCCCTCGCCCCGGAGGTTAGCGAGACGCCAACAGGGCCTTGCCACGAACAACGGCAGCACGCACCTGCGCCGGCGCCGTACCACCAATGTGGTCGCGCGCATTCACCGAACCTTCCAGCGTCAGCACGGCAAACACGTCCTGTTCGATCTGGTCGCTGAACTGGCGCAGTTCGTCCAGGCTCATCTCGGCCAGGTCCTTGCCAGTGTCCACACCATACTTCACCGCGTGGCCAACGATCTCGTGACAGTCACGGAATGGCAGGCCACGGCGAACCAGGTAGTCGGCCAGGTCGGTCGCGGTGGAAAAGCCGCGCAGGGCCGCTTCACGCATGATGGCGTGCTTGGGCTTGATCGCCGGGATCATGTCAGCGAAGGCCCGCAGCGAGTCGCGCAGGGTATCGGCGGCGTCGAACAGCGGTTCCTTGTCTTCCTGGTTGTCCTTGTTGTAGGCCAGTGGTTGGCCTTTCATCAGGGTCAGCAGGCCGGTCAGGGCGCCGAACACACGGCCGCTCTTGCCGCGTACCAGCTCTGGCACGTCCGGGTTCTTTTTCTGCGGCATGATCGAGCTGCCGGTGCAGAAGCGGTCCGGAAGGTCGATGAACTGGAACTGCGCGCTCGTCCACAGCACCAGCTCTTCGGAGAAGCGCGAAAGGTGCATCATCGCCACGCTGGCAGCGGCGCAGAATTCGATGGCGAAATCACGGTCCGACACGCCATCCAGCGAGTTGCCGGCCACGGCTTCAAAGCCCAGCAGCTTGCAGGTCAGTTCACGGTCGATCGGGTAGGTGGTGCCGGCCAGCGCGGCGCTGCCCAGTGGCATGCGATTGGTGCGCTTGCGGCAGTCGACCAGGCGCTCATAGTCGCGGCTGAGCATTTCGAACCACGCCAGCAGGTGGTGGCCAAAGGTGACCGGCTGCGCCGTCTGCAGGTGGGTGAAACCAGGCATGATGGTTTCGGCTTCACGCTCTGCCTGCTCCAGCAGGCCCTGCTGCAGGCGGGTGATTTCGCCCAGGATCAGGTCGATTTCGTCGCGCAGCCAAAGGCGGATGTCGGTGGCCACCTGGTCGTTGCGGCTACGGCCGGTGTGCAGCTTCTTGCCGGTGATGCCGATGCGGTCGGTCAGGCGTGCTTCGATGTTCATGTGCACGTCTTCAAGGTCGACACGCCAGTCGAAGTTGCCGGCTTCAATCTCGCCCTGGATGGTTTTCAGGCCATCGATGATGGTGTCGCGCTCGGCATCACTGAGCACGCCGACCTGCGCCAGCATGGTGGCATGGGCAATCGAACCCATGATGTCGTGACGGTACAGGCGCTTGTCGAAATCTACCGAGGCGGTGAAACGGGCGACGAAGGCGTCGACGGGCTCACTGAAGCGGCCGCCCCAGGACTGATTGGTCTTGTCGGTGCTCATGGATTCACTCATTGCAGGCGTGAACGAAAAAGTGGCGTCGATGATAGCAGGGTTGGGCTGGCTGCCGCAGGGCGCCGGTCGAGAGAAATGCCCGGAAAATCGCATAGAAGGATTTCAAGGAATGAACGGCAGTGTTCCACGGACCGTCTACAGTTGGACAAAGGACTGGCAGTGAATCTGCCGGGCCGAGTGAATCTTTGGCCATCGCACCGGTCTAGAGCGTGACCGCAGTGTCGCTCGAACCACACCTGTCTACGCTATACCTGTGCGAGACTCATTCAGGAATCCAGCGCAATTATGAATGTCCTGATCGTTGATGACGAACCCCAAGGCCGTGAACGCCTCAGCCGGCTGCTCGGCGAACTGGAGGGTTACACTGTGCTGGAGCCCAGCGCCACCAACGGCGATGAGGCCTTGGCGCTGATTGAAAGCCTCAAGCCCGATGTGGTCCTGCTGGACATCGGCATGCCAGGCCTGGATGGCCTGCAGGTTGCCGCTCGCCTGTGCGAACGCGAGGCGCCGCCGGCGGTGGTGTTTTGCTCCGGGGATGATGAATACGGTGCAGAGGCATTCAAGGACAGTACCCTCAGCCATGTGACCAAGCCCTTCCAGGCCCAGGCCTTGCGCGATGCCTTGCGCAAGGCCGAAAAACCCAACCGCGCCCAATTGGCGGCGCTTACCCGGCCGGCCAATGAAGGCGGCGGCCCTCGCAGCCATATAAGTGCCCGCACGCGTAAAGGCATCGAACTGATCCCTTTATCCCAGGTGATCTATTTCATTGCCGACCACAAGTATGTGACCTTGCGTCACGAAACCGGGGAGGTGCTGCTTGACGAGCCACTCAAAGCCCTGGAAGACGAATTCGGCGAACGCTTCGTGCGCATCCACCGCAATGCGTTGGTCGCCCGCGAGCGCATCGAACGCTTGCAGCGCACCCCGCTGGGGCACTTTCAGCTGTATCTGAAAGGCCTGGACGGCGATGCCTTGACCGTCAGCCGTCGCCATGTGGCCGGTGTGCGCAAGATGATGCAGACCCTCTGAGGCCCTTGGACTCGGCCCGCTCCTGCACCTGACTGCGTGTGGCCTGTTGATCCGTATCTGCAAGCGATACCGGCGATGCTGTTATGATCGGCGGTATTTCTCTGGATCGGGGCGTTTCATGTCCACTCGCGAAATCCGCATTGCCACCCGTAAAAGTGCTTTGGCCCTGTGGCAGGCCGAATACGTCAAGGCCCGCCTCGAGCAGGCCCACACCGGTCTGCAGGTGACCTTGGTGCCCATGGTCAGCCGCGGTGACAAGTTGCTCGACGCGCCGCTGGCAAAAATTGGCGGCAAGGGGCTGTTCGTCAAGGAACTGGAAACCGCGCTGTTGGACAACGAAGCCGACATCGCCGTGCACTCGATGAAAGACGTGCCCATGGACTTCCCCGAGGGCCTGGGCCTGTACTGCATCTGCGAGCGTGAAGACCCGCGTGATGCCTTCGTTTCCAATACCTTTGACAGCCTCGAAACGCTGCCCGCCGGCAGTATCGTCGGTACCTCAAGCCTGCGCCGTCAGGCCCAGTTACTGGCGCGCCGCCCAGACCTGCAAATCCGCTTTCTGCGCGGCAACGTCAACACCCGCCTGGCGAAGCTGGATGCCGGCGAGTACGACGCCATCATCCTCGCCGCGGCGGGCCTGATCCGTCTGGGCTTCGAGGACCGCATCACCTCCACCATCAGCGTCGATGACAGCCTGCCGGCAGGTGGTCAGGGCGCGGTGGGCATCGAGTGCCGCAGTGCCGACGTTGAGATTCATGCACTGCTGGCGCCACTGCACCATGTCGACACCGCTGACCGGGTGATCGCCGAGCGCGCGCTGAACAAACGCCTGAATGGTGGCTGCCAAGTGCCGATCGCCTGCTACGCGGTCCTTGAAGGTGACCAGCTGTGGCTGCGCGGCCTGGTCGGCCAGCCTAGCGGCGGGACCTTGCTGGTGGCCGATGCCCGTGCACCCCGTGCTGCTGCCGAGGCCCTGGGCGTACAGGTGGCCGAAGACCTGCTGGGGCAGGGCGCCGAGGCCATTCTGAAGGAAGTCTACGGCGAGGCCGGTCACCCATGAGCCAATGGCGCCTGTTGCTGACCCGGCCTGCCGAGGACTGCGCGGCGCTGGCGCAAAGCCTGGCGGCAGCGGGAGTGGGCAGCAGTTGCCTGCCACTGCTGGAAATTGAACCTATTACCGTGCAAGCCCCACAGCGACTGTCGCTGGAGGGCTTGCATGACTTCCAGGCGATCATTGTGGTCAGCAAGCCGGCCGCCCGGCTGTTGCTTGAGCATCTGGCCGAGACCAGCATCCAGCCTCCGCAGCGAGGCTGGTTCACCGTAGGTGAGGCAACCGCTGGGGTGCTGCAGGGTGCAGGGCTGGAGGTAAGCTTTCCGCCGCGTGGCGATGACAGCGAAGCCTTGCTGGCACTGCCGGCCCTGCGCCAGGCACTTACCGAGCCGGCACCGCGTGTCTTGATCGTTCGCGGCGTCGGAGGTCGCGAACTGCTGGCAGAGCGTCTTGCAGAGCAAGGTGCTAGTGTCGAATATCTGGAACTGTATCGTCGCTGCCTGCCGGCCTACCCGGCGGGTACGCTGATGCGCCGCATTGAAGCGGAACGCCTCAATGGCCTGGTGGTCAGCAGTGGGCAGGGTTTTGAACATTTGCAGCGGATGGCCGGTGCCGATTGGCTGCGGCTGGCCCAGTTGCCGCTGTTCGTGCCCAGCCCGCGGGTCGCCGAGCAGGCCAAGGCCGCCGGGGCCCAACAGGTTGTGGATTGCCGTGGCGCCAGTGCCACGGCCTTGCTGGCAGCCGTGCAGCGTAGCGCTGCACCTGCCTCTTAAGGCGCTAAGCTGAATGCGGTGCGCCCCCATGCAAAGGATGGATACGTGAGCGAGACTGTCTTGTCCAATAACGATCAACCGTCGGCACAGGCGCCTGCGGAACCCGTTACCACCCCACCTGCCAAGCGCTCCGGCAGTGGCCTGGCAGCGCTGGCCTTGCTGCTGGGTGCGGCCGGGGTGGCGGTAGGTGGCTGGGGTGTCTGGCAGGTGCGTCAACTGCAGGGCAGTGAGTTCAACCAGGGCCAGCACATCGAGGCGCTGACCCAGCGCGCCGAGGCGCTGCAGCAACGTGAACAGCAGATCAGTGCGCAACTGGCCAGTCTGCCAGCCGCCAGCGAGCTGGAAGACCGCCGGCGGCTGGTAGCCCAACTGCAGGGCGACCAGCAGCGGCTCAGTCAGCGCCTGGAAACCGTGCTGGGAGAAAGCCGCAAAGAGTGGCGCCTGGCCGAAGCCGAGCACCTCCTGCGCTTGGCTACCCTGCGCCTTTCCGCATTGCAGGACATCACCAGTGCCAAAGCCCTGGTCGAAGGCGCCGACGAGATCCTGCGCGAGCAGAGCGACCCGGGTGCCTTCGCCGCCCGCGAGCAGCTGGCCCGCAGCCTGGCCACGCTCAACAGCACTCAGCAACCGGACCGCACTGGCCTGTTCTTGAAGCTGGCTGCGCAGCGTGAGCTGGTACAGCAGTTGAGCGCCCAGTCCCCCGAGTTCGACAGTAACGCCGATGCGCTTGGCGCCCTGACCGCCGACGGTGATGGTGCCAGCAGGCTGTCGCAGTGGTGGGCAGAAATATCCAAGTACTTCCAGATCGACTTCAATGCCGATGAAAACGTGCGTCCGTTGCTGGCCGGGCAGCAACTGAACCAGCTGCGCCTGGCGCTGAGCCTGACTATCGAGCAGGCCCAGTGGGCGGCGCTCAATGGTGATGCCAAGGTTTACACGCAGGCGCTGGACGACGCCCGCAGCGTACTGCTGGCCAACTTCAACGCAGACAACCCGCAAAGCAAGGCCATGCTCGACAGCCTCAATGCCCTGGCCGATCAGCCGGTATCGGTGGTTACCCCTGACCTTAGTGAAAGCCTGGCGGCAGTGCAGGCCTATATTCAGCGCCGTCACCTGCCGGCCGAGGCTGAAGGGGGCAAGCCATGAAGCGTGTCTACCTGTTGGCCGTGCTTGCGATCGTGGTTGCTGCGGCACTGGGCATCGCGGTCGCCAAGCACAGCGGCTATGTACTGGTTTCCTATGGTGGTTTCCGTTATCAGTCGGGGCTGTGGGCAGCCTTGGCGGGTATTTTGGCGGTCGTCCTGCTGCTGTGGTTGCTGCGCTATCTGGTCGGCCTGGTGCTGACTTCCAGTGGTGTGGTCAACCCGTGGTCACGGCGTAACCGCAGCCGACGTATCCGCCTGGCGATCGAACAGGGCCAACTCGATCTTGCCGAAGGCCGCTGGGCCAGTGCCCAACGGCACTTGCACCGTGCCGCCGAGGCTGAGCGCCAGCCGTTGCTGTACTACCTCGGTGCCGCGCGTGCCGCCAACGAGCAAGGCCGCACCGAAGACAGCGACAACTTGCTGGAGCGTGCCCTGGAGCGCCAGCCGCAAGCGGAGCTGGCCATTGCCCTGACCCATGCCCAGTTGCAAATGGACCGTGGCGAAAACGATGGGGCCCTGGAAACCCTGCTGGCCATGCAGGAACGCCACCCGCACAACGGCCAGGTGCTGCGCTTGCTGCAACGCCTTTACGTGGAGCGCGGCGACTGGTCTGCACTGATCCGCCTGATGCCCGACCTGCGCAAGGGTAAAGTGCTGCCCGCCGCCGAGCTGGCTGCTCTGGAACAACGCGCCTGGGGCCAGAACCTTAGCCTGGCGACCACCCGTGGCGAAGATGCGCTCAGTGCACGTCAATCCTTGGAGCGCGCCTGGCAGCAGCTGACCGCAGCCCAGCGCCAGGAGCCACAACTGGTGCTGGCGTACGCCGAGCAACTGCGCCAGGTAGGTGCCCAGAACGAGGCCGAACAGGTGCTGCGCACGGCCCTCAAGCGCGACTACGAAAGCCACCTGGCCCGCCTTTACGGCCTGGTGCGTGGTGATGACCCGGCGCGTCAGCTGCAAACCGCTGAAGGTTGGCTCAAGGCTCACCCGCAAGACGCCAGCCTGCTGCTGACCCTGGGCCGTCTGAGCCTGCAAAACCGCTTGTGGGGCAAGGCGCGTGACTACCTTGAAAGCAGCCTGCGCATGGAGCGCAACCCCGAGGCCTGTGCAGAGCTGGCCCGCCTGCTCGCGGGGCTGGGCGAGACGGAGCGCAGCAACCAGCTGTTCCAGGAGGGCCTTGGCCTGCTGGACGAGCGCCTGCTGGCGCTGCCTTTGCCAGAAGGCGTACGCGCCTGACCTACCCCAAGGCCCGCGCAAAGGTGCGGGCTTTGGGGGCAGGTAATTTATCTTTCGCTGTCAGTTTGATCTGAAGTCCATTTCTTCCGTCGCCTCCTACGGCATATCTGGAAATTTCCTACGCGATTCAGTGACTTGTCGTTGCTGTCGTGCCTTGAAACAAAGCGTGTCTTTCCTCTACCGTTTCAAGCCACTACTTTTTCCCCGGGACCTTCACCGCCCATGCTGCCGGCCCGTTTGCGCACCTTTTTTCTTCCTGCCTGCCTAGTCGCACTGGCGGTACTGGTTGCGTCTTTCCGTCTGGAAAACACAGTGGGGCTGATGCCGTGCCCATTGTGCCTCAGCCAACGGTTGCTGCTAGGCGTGTACGCGCTGCTGTGCTTCGCAGCCGTGCTGCAGGCGCCGGGCACGCGGGGCATCCTTCGTTATGCTCGCCTGGTGCTGGGCTGCTCGTTGGCCGGCGCCTTGCTGGCAGCACGGCATGTCTGGTTGCAGGGGGCTGAGGGGGTCAATGAGGTATGCCCGGTGCCGATCGGGCGAGTGTTCGAGCAATCCTGGGGTGAGGCGGCACGGCAACTGTTGCTGGGTGGCCCGGATTGCCGTTCGCTTGCCTGGAGCTTTCTCGATCTGACACTGCCGGAATGGAGCCTGTTGGCCTTCCTGCTGCTGGCGGTGCTGCCCTTGAGTTGCCTGCTGGCGTATCGTTTCCGCACCCTGGCAAGAACATGACCTGGCGCAAGGTTGTGCCATTAGCGCGACCAATGGTGATGTAACAGGGTATTAAACACTTGTATGAACTTTGTGTGCTGCGTACCTTGAAGGGCAGCACGCGCGGGAATAATCTCCCAGCACGCATACCGGAAAAACAACTGCTCGATGCCGTCCTGCTGATGTCACCTTTGTGCTGCGCGGTCGTGGTGCGAGGTGCAGCGGCATCTACCCAGAAGGGAAGAGATCGCCATGCTCGATAGTTGTCAGAACGCCCAGGAACGCTGGGGTGGGGTTCACAAGCTGATCGACCGTTGGCTGGAGGAGCGCCAGGAACTGGTGCAGGCTTTTCGCGCCCTGCGCGATGTGAGGCCAGCCTTCGCCGACAAGGACACCAACGGGGACTTTTGCGCCCTTCTGGTCGACTACGTTTCGGCGTGGCACTTCGAAGTCTGCGAGCAACTGGTCAGCGAGGCCAAGGCGTTCGGAGACAAGAAGGCGCTGAAGCTGGCCGAAGAGATCAACCCACGGATCAACGACAGTACTCAGATAGCACTGGCCTTCAATGACCATTGCACCAAGGGGGAGTGCAAGGACACCGAACGCTTTGCCGAGAAGCTGGCCAAATTGGGCGGGTTGTTGCACGAGCGCTTCGAGCTTGAAGACTGCCTGATCGAAGTGCTGCACAACGCACACAAAGAAGAGGGTGCAGTGCAGGCCTGAGGTTGGCGTCAGTCGCCAACCGCCAGCAGTTCGATCTCGAATACCAAGGGGGTGTAGGGTGCAATCAGGTCTCCCGCCCCCTCGGCGCCATAGGCTTGCGCTGAAGGAATTACCAAGCGCCATTTGGCGCCGGTGTGCATTTTCGGCAAGGCGACCTGCCACCCTTCGATAACCGAATCCAGGTTGAACCATTGGGGGGTCTGGTTTTGGTCGAATATTGAGCCATCCGGCAATCTGCCCACATAACGCACCTGCACTTTGCCGCCCGCTTTCGGCTGTACACCCGTGCCTGGTTGCAATTCGCTGTACAACACACCTTCCGTTAGTTCGTGCACCCCATAACGCCCACGTTCATTAGCCATGAAACGCGTTTCGGCGGCCTGCAGCTTTTGCACAGCGGCGTCGCCTTCCTGGGCCTCATGCTGCTGCAGCACCGCCTGCATGCGTGCCTTGTCGAGTTTCAGGGGTTGCCCCTGATAGGACTGCTTCAGGCCTTCGACCAGTGCATCCAGCTGCAAGCCCGGCATCTCCTGGCGCAGGCGCTCACCCAGGCTGGCACCCAGGCTGTAGGCCAAATCGTGTTCGTCGTTGTCGGCCAAGGCGAGGGGTGCCATCAGGCATAAACCCAAAACAAGATATCGAGGCAACGCCTGACTCCCAAATACCAGCAATGATTAATTCAGCAACTACACTTTCACGCAGCTGCAAGATAACAACTTTGCCCAGGCATGCAACGCGGCGTAAACATTACGGTCAACATGCCCTAGCGGCGGTAGCAGCAGAAGCATAGTATGAGCCGCAATCTCGTCAGCCAGGAGGTAAACCATGTCGGCCAAAAAGAAGCCAGTAAGTACGCCGTTACACCTGCTCCAGCAACTTTCGGGCAGCTTGCTCGAACACTTGGAAGAGGCCTGCTCGCAAGCGCTGGCTGATGCGGAAAAACTGCTGGCGAAGTTGGAAAAGCAGCGTGGCAAGGCGCAGGAAAAACTGCACAACGGTCGCCTGAAACTGCAAGACGCGGCCAAGGCAGGTAAAGCCAAGGCGCAAAGCAAGGCGCAAAAAGCCATCGGTGAACTTGAAGAGCTGCTCGAGTCTCTCAAGGAGCGTCAAACCCAGACGCGCTCTTACATTCAGCAACTCAAACGCGATGCTCAGGACAGCCTCAAGCTGGCTCAGGGTGTAGGCAAGGTACGCGAAGCTGCAGGCAAGGCCCTTGATCAACGTGCGGCCAAACCGGTTGCCAAGGCAACCGCTGCCGCCAAGCCTGCGGCCAAACCGGCTGCCAAGGCGACCGCTGCTGCCAAGCCGGCGGCCAAACCAGCCGCCAGGGCGACCGCTGCCGCCAAGCCTGCGGCCAAACCGGCTGCCAAGGCGACCGCTGCCGCCAAGCCTGCGGCCAAACCGGCTGCCAAGGCGACCGCTGCCGCCAAGCCTGCGGCCAAACCGGCTACCAAGGCGACCGCTGCTGCCAAGCCTGCAGCCAAACCGGCTGCTAAGGCGACCGCTGCTGCCAAGCCTGCAGCCAAACCGGCTGCCAAGGCGACCGCTGCCGCCAAGCCTGCTGCCAAGGCGACTGCGGCAGCCAAACCTGCGGCCAAGCCAGCTGCCAAAGCCCCTGCTGCCAAGCCGGCCGCAAAACCAGCTGCCGCCAAGGCACCTGCACGCACGGCCGCCAAACCCGCTGCTAAGCCTGCTGAAGCCAAGCCCGCTACACCACCGGCGGCCACAACCAACTCGGTGAGCCCGGCTGCTGCTGCACCGTCGGCACCTGTGAGTACTCCGGCTCAGGCACCTTCGGCGTCCTGAAGCGCAGCCGCTGCGACGCGCAACTGAACTAGCGCGTCATGATGCAGAGCCTGGTCCGGTGCCAGCCGGGCCAGCCAGTCGTCCGCGGGCTCATGGGAGCCCACGGGCCACTGTTGCGAGCGTTCCTGCAAGCGCTCCAGCAAGGCTTTTTCAGCCTGCAACTCCAACCCCTTCACCTGCTCACGTAATGCCGCCAGTTGTGTATCACCCGATGCTGTGGCTCGCCATTGCTGGCGCAGGCTGCGCAGTGGGGCGACCACGTCACGCTGCCAGGGCTCGGCAAGTTCTTGCAGTGCTTGCGCACGTTCGCCCAGTACGGCCACACCACGTGCTTGCAGCCAGGTCGCGCACAGCAGCAGGCAGACATCGCCACCCAGTGCCTGCAGTTCAAGGCAAGCGGCTTCCACGCCGGGCCTGGTATACAGGGTCAGGGCGTAATTCCACAGGTCGGTGTGCATGGTTCCACTCGCGCTATGGGCCGAGGAAGCTGGTAGACTCCGCGACCATCATGATCAGACTATCCAACCTCACTTTACAGCGTGGTCCGCAGCGCTTGCTAGAAGGCGCCGAGATGACCCTGCACGCCGGTCACAAGGCCGGCCTGATCGGCGCCAACGGCGCCGGAAAATCCAGCCTGTTCGCCTTGCTGCGCGGTGAGCTGTCGCCCGATGCCGGTGACTGCCAACTGCCCGGCGACTGGCGCATCGCCCACATGCGCCAAGAGGTCGACACCCTCGACCGCCTGGCTGTGGACTATGTACTTGACGGCGACGTGCGCCTGCGCAAGGTCCAGGCCGAACTGGCCGCGGCCGAGCAGGCCCACGACGGCACCGCACTGGCGCGCCTGCACAGTGAGCTGGAAAGCGCCGACGGCTATACCGCCGACGCCCGTGCGCGCAAGTTGCTGGCTGGGCTGGGCTTCACCAACGAACAGATGGACCGCCGTGTCGGCGATTTCTCTGGTGGCTGGCGGATGCGCCTGAACCTGGCCCAGGCACTGATGTGCCCGTCCGACCTGTTGCTGCTCGACGAGCCCACCAACCACCTCGACCTCGACGCGATCCTGTGGCTGGAAGACTGGCTCAAGGGCTACCCCGGCACGTTGTTGCTGATCTCCCACGACCGTGACTTCCTCGATGCCGTGGTCGACCATGTGCTGCACGTCGAGCAACGCAAGCTCAACTTGTACAAAGGCGGTTACACCGCCTTTGAGCGCACCCGTGCCGAGCGCCTGGCGCAGCAGCAGCAGGCCTACGAGAAGCAGCAGGCGCAGCGCGCGCACATGGAGAAGTACATTGCCCGCTTCAAGGCGCAAGCCACCAAGGCCCGCCAGGCGCAAAGCCGGATCAAGGCCCTGGAGCGCATGGAAGAGCTGTCGGCGGCGCATGTCGATTCACCGTTCGACTTTGTCTTCCGTGAATCGCAGAAAATTTCCAGCCCATTGTTGAGCCTTTCCGAAGGTCGCCTGGGTTATGGCGACAAGGCCATCCTCGACAAGGTCAAACTGCAGCTCACCCCAGGCGCTCGTATTGGTCTGCTCGGGCCCAACGGCGCCGGCAAGTCGACCCTGATCAAGAACCTTGCAGGTGAGCTGGAGCCGTTGTCGGGGCGTCTGGTTCGTGGCGAGAACCTGGCTGTAGGCTACTTTGCTCAGCACCAGCTTGACTCGCTGGACGACAAGGCCAGCCCGCTGCTGCACCTGCAGCGCATCGCCCCTACCGAGCGTGAGCAGACGCTGCGCGACTTCCTCGGCGGCTTCGACTTCCACGGTGCCCGCTGCGACGAGCCAGTGGTTAACTTCTCCGGTGGCGAAAAGGCCCGCCTGGCACTCGCGCTGATTGCCTGGGAGCGGCCAAACCTGCTGCTGCTTGACGAACCGACCAACCACCTGGACCTGGAAATGCGTCTGGCACTGACCATGGCCTTGCAGGAGTTTGCCGGTGCAGTGGTGGTGGTGTCCCACGACCGTCATTTGCTCAAGAGCACCACGGACGACTTCCTGCTGGTGGCCGACGGTAAGGTCGACACCTTCGACGGTGACCTGGAGGACTACAGCCGCTGGCTGGTCGAGTACCGCCAGCGCAGTGCGCCGGCCAGTACTGCACCGGCCAACCCGGACAAGACCGACAAGAAAGCCCAGCGCCAGGCTGCCGCAGCCTTGCGTCAGCAGTTGGCACCGCACAAGAAGGCTGCCGACAAGCTGGAAACCGAGCTCAACCAGGTGCACACGCAATTGGCCGAGATCGAGACCGCGCTGGGTGATGGTGGCCTTTACGAGGCGGCGCGCAAGGACGAGTTGCGCGACCTGCTGGCGCGCCAGACCAAGCTCAAGCAACGCGAAGGCGAGCTGGAAGAGGCCTGGATGGAAGCGCTGGAAACCCTTGAAAGCATGCAGGCCGAACTCGAGGCGTTGTCCTGATGGAGGAACTGCGTTCGCTGCTGCCAGGGCAATGGATGGACACCTTCTGGCTGGGTTTGCAGATCCTCTTGATCCTGGCCGCGGCGTTCGTCCTGCAGCGCATCATTGCTCGCGGGCTGAGCCGCCTGGGCCAGCGTTACCCGTTGCCGCCGGAGCTGCTGGTGCCCGTGCGCGGCGGCCTGCGCTGGCTGATCATGGGCAGCGCGCTGCTGTTCGTGCTGGAGCGCATGGGTGTTTCGGCGACCGTGTTGTGGACAGCACTTTCCGGCTTCGTAGCGGTAGCGGCGGTGGCCTTCTTCGCCATGTGGAGCGTGCTGTCCAACCTGTTGTGCGCGGTGTTGATTTTCACGGTCGGGCCGTTTCGCATCGGCGATGTGGTCGAGCTGGTCGACACCCTCGACAAGCCAGGCGTGAAAGGCCGGGTGATCGCTATCAACCTGCTGTTTACCACCCTGCTGGAAGTGCCCGAAGCGGGCGGGGCGCTGGTGCAGGTGCCCAATAGTCAGTTCTTCCAGAAGTCGGTGCGACGCTGGCGCGGTGCCGAGGTACAGGCCCTGCACAAAGAAACAGCTGCCGAAGCTGACTGAGCCTGCACCGGCCCCACAAATCCATCAGAAAGCACTGGTTATTTTTTCGCCAAAACCTTAGCTTAACGTTTTGCAACAAATGTTCGAGCGAGGTGTGTGATGTCGATGGAAGTATGGTTAGGCTTCTTTGCCGCCTGCTGGGTGATCAGCCTTTCACCCGGTGCCGGGGCGATTGCCTCAATGTCCAGCGGCCTGCAATACGGCTTCTGGCGTGGTTACTGGAACGCCCTGGGCCTGCAGCTGGGCCTGATCATGCAGATCGCCATCATCGCCGCCGGCGTCGGTGCCGTCCTGGCCGCCTCGGCCACGGCGTTCCAGGTCATCAAGTGGTTTGGCGTCGCCTACCTTGTGTACCTGGCCTACAAGCAGTGGCGTGCCCTGCCGATGGACATGAGCGAAGAATCAGGCGTGCGCCCGATCGGCAAGCCGTTGAGCCTGGTGTTCCGTGGTTTTCTGGTCAACATCAGCAACCCCAAGGCGCTGGTGTTCATGCTGGCGGTGCTGCCGCAGTTTCTCAATCCCCATGCACCGCTGCTGCCGCAATATGTGGCGATCACCGTGACCATGGTGACGGTCGACCTGCTGGTGATGGCGGGGTACACCGGGTTGGCTTCGCATGTGTTGCGCATGTTGCGCACGCCCAAACAGCAAAAGCGTTTGAACCGCACCTTTGCCGGGTTGTTCATTGGTGCAGCCACCTTCCTCGCGACCTTGCGCCGCGCGCCGGTCTGAAAGGCCGCATACAGGCCATTCGCGGGCAAGCCCGCGATTGGCCCATCACTCTTTCTCCTTGTCCACCAAACCCTTCAGCAGATCTATCGGCAGCGGGAAGACGATGGTCGAGCTCTTGTCCCCGGCAATCGTCCCCAGCGTCTGCATATAGCGCAACTGCATCGCCCCCGGCTCCTTGCTCAGCATTTGTGCGGCTTGCATCAGTTTCTCCGACGCCTGCAGTTCACCCTCGGCATGAATCACCTTGGCCCGACGTTCGCGCTCGGCCTCGGCCTGGCGGGCGATGGCGCGTACCATCGACTCGTTCAGGTCAACGTGCTTGATCTCGACGTTGGCCACCTTGATGCCCCAGGCATCCGTCTGCGCGTCCAGCACCTGGCGGATGTCCATGTTCAGTTGCTCGCGTTCTGCCAACAGCTCATCCAGCTCGTGTTTGCCCAGCACCGCTCGCAGGGTTGTTTGGGCCAGCTGGCTGGTCGCTACCAGAAAATCCTCGACCTGAATGATCGCTTTCTGCGGGTCGAGCACGCGAAAGTACAACACTGCGTTGACCTTGACCGAAACGTTGTCTCGGGTGATCACATCCTGCGGCGGCACATCCAGTACCACTGTACGCAGGTCGACCCGTACCATTTGCTGGATCACCGGGATCAACAGGATCAGCCCCGGCCCTTTGACCTGCCAGAAGCGCCCCAGTTGGAACACCACGCCGCGCTCGTATTCGCGCAGGATGCGAAACGCCGACAGCACCAGCATGGCCAGCACGATCAGCACAGCGCCGAAACCGACTTGCATGAACATGGTCATTCTCCTTGCGTCGCTGGGGCGGCGGCGCTCACTTCCAGCATCACGCCATGGCGCGCGGTCACCCGTACGTTCTGGCCAGTTTGCAGCGGCGTTGCGCACTGCACCTGCCATTGCTCGCCCTGAGCCAGCACGACACCACAGAAGGGGTCGCTTGCCATCACCTGGGTGACGGTGACCAGGCTGCCGACCAGGCCGGCGTCGCCGCTGACCAGTGCCCGTCGGCGGGCCTTGAGGGCCATGCCCAGCACGCCACCGATCAGGAGTGCCGAGAGCAGCGCCAAGGTGCCGATCAAGGCCAGCGGGATGCCGAAACCGGGGGCGTCGGTGTCGATCAGGATCAACGCGCCGACCACAAAGGCAACGATGCCGCCGAAGCCGACCACGCCGAAACTGGGCAAGAAGGCTTCGGCGATCATGAAGGTGATGCCAAGCAGGATCAGCGCCACCCCGGCAAAACTCACCGGCAATAGCTGCAGCGCATACAGCGCCAGCAGCAGGCAGATACCACCGACCACACCGCCCACCGCAGAGCCGGGGTTCATGAATTCGAACAACAGGCCGTAAACGCCGATCATGATCAGGATCAGCGCTACGCTGGGGTTGGTGATTACCGCCAGAACCCGTGTGCGCCAGTCCGGCAGGTGCTCGACCACGCTGGCGCCTGCGGTCTGCAACTGGCGTGGCTGGCCGGCCACCTGGAGCGTTTTGCCGTCGAGCTTGCGCAGCAGGTCAGGCAGGTCATCGGCCACCTGATCGATCACGTTCAGCCGCAAGGCCTCGCTGGCGGACAGGCTGACCGCCTCGCGCACGGCCTTCTCCGCCCAGTCGGCGTTGCGGCCGCGCATCTGCGCCAGGCCACGGATGTAGGCGGCGGCGTCGTTGACCTGTTTGCGTGCGAGGGTTTCATCGTCGCCGCCTTTGGCTTTGTCGTCACTGGGCGTGCCAGGCGGGCCGCCGATCCGCACTGGCGTGGCAGCACCCAGATTTGTTCCGGGCGCCATCGCCGCGACATGGCTGGCGTAGAGAATATAGGTGCCGGCGCTGGCGGCACGGGCGCCGCTGGGGGCAACGTAACTGGCGACGGGTACGGTGCTGGCGAGAATCGCCTTGATCATCTGGCGCATGGCACTGTCCAGCCCGCCCGGGGTATCCATGCGGATAACCACCAGTTGCGCGCCTTGCGCCTGGGCCTGGCTGAGGCTGCGCACCAGGTAGTCGGCGCTGGCTGGGCCGATGGCGTCGTCGATGCCCAGCACCCACACCGCGCCGGGCGCTGCCTGGCCACCTGGCGTGATGCCAAGCAACAACAGCAGCAACAGCCAGCGCCAGCAGCGGGCGATCACCTGTCGTCACCTCATTTGCGCGTATTACACAAGTTTAGCCCCGACCACCCGTACCCGGCCTAAAATTGAGAATTGGGGGGCGAAACCGGAGGTGCATCATGCGTATGGCAAAGACCCTGCAGGCCCGCCTGGACAAGGCCAACTGCGACTACGACATCATTCCCCACCCACATTCGGCCACCAGCCTGGAGTCGGCCCGAACGGCCGGCGTGCCCGCCGAGCGGGTCGCCAAGTCGGTGATGCTCGATGACCGTCATGGCAACTACATCATGGCCGTGCTACCGGCCAACCGGCACCTGGACATGACCAAGGTGCGCATGTCCGGGGCCTGGCATCTGACCCGTGAAAGCGGTCTGCCGAGCCTGTTCAATGACTGCGAACGCGGAGCCGTGCCGGCCCTTGGCGATGCTTACCAGATAAAAATGCTGCTCGACCCGAGTCTTACCCGCCAAGGCGATGTCTACCTGGAGGCGGGTGACCACGATCACCTGATTCACATGAGCATGGAGCAGTACATGAAACTGGTGCCGCACGCCGAAGTGCGCGAGCTGTGCTGATGTTTTCAAACCAATGCCAGGCAGGCGTCGTGGACGGCTTGCCTGGCGCTAAGGAGGAACCATGGAAGCGCCGATCCATCCCTTTGCCGAACTGTTCAAGCAGCTGGGCTTGCCCGACGATCCCACGAGTATCGATCAGTTCATCACCAGCCATTCCCCGCTGAAGAACGAAATCAGGCTGGTGGATGCGCCGTTCTGGACCGACTCTCAGCGGGCATTTCTCCAGGACAGCATCATTGAAGATTCCGATTGGGCCGTGCCCTTCGATCAACTCAACGAAGCCTTGCGCCGCCCCCGAAAATAAAGCGCCGAGCGGCACCTGACGAGTGATCGGCCGTTGCTATGCTCAGGAAAACAATAAGGGGATAGCGCGATGAAAGATCCCTACGCACCAGGTTTCTGGTGTTCCGTGACGATCCTGGGCACCCTGACGGCCAGTTACTTCTATGGCATCAGACAGACGCAACAGATGAACCAGGCCGTGCATTTCCTGTACGCCGCTGCCGCAGTCACTGTAGCGGTTGCACTGGTGGCGCTGACATGGATCGCCTGGCAGCAGTTGCGCCTGAACAAGCGCGAAGTGGTGCAGGGGCGAACGTTGCTGACCATCTGGAATACCAAGGTTGCACTACGCCGCGTCGAGACGGTTTTCGACCGTTATTTCTGGGGCAGCTACTGGCATTCGGGGCGTACCTTCGAAGAGGTCATGGGCGAGCTCAGGGGCACTCCGCTGGAGCAGAGCCTGGATGCGCTGAAGCGCCAGTGCCGGGTGCTCGACCGCGAAATCCATGACCGCCATCACCACTGGCTGGCCAATGCTCGCGACCTGTCCAGCGTGGCCCAGGCGATGGCCCGTGAACGCTACCAGCTGGACCTCGGCGAGCCCACGCACAGCGGCCACGGCAATACGGCAGTGCTCAACCGTGACCTGGAAGTGCTGGTGTACACCTGGTCGGCGCGCTTGCGTAGCTTCGACCATCAGCTGGACGAACTGGAGCGCGCCTACCATTGAGGCGCTTCATTCGCCGCGGATGTACTGCTCCATTTGCTTGATCAGGCTCGCCTGTTCGTCAATGGTTTCCTTGACCAGGTCGCCGATCGACAGAAGGCCGAGCAATCTGCCGTTGTCGACCACCGGCAGGTGACGCAGGTGCCGGTCGGTCATCAGGTTCATGCAGAAATCGAGCTTTTGCTTGGGATCCACAGTGACTACCGGTGCGCTCATGATTTCGCGTACCGGCGTAGCGGCGGAAGAGCGGCCCTTGAGGACCAGTTTGCGCGCGTAGTCCCGCTCACTGACGATGCCCACTACCTGGCCACCCTCGACCACGGGCAGTGCACCGATGTTTTTCTCCGCCAGCAGTTTCAGGGCGTCGAGCACCGAGTCATCCGGGCCGATGGTGTACACGGTCTGGTGCTGGGACTTGGTCTTGAGGATTTGTTCGACGGTCTTCATACGGGCCTCTGCGGGTGAAAAAAGCACTGTCTCGGTGTAACTAAAGCATCCGGTACGGCGCTCTGCACGGCAATGCAGGAAACGGCATGGAGGCGATTGAAAAACGTCATGGCTGTTCGCTTGTGGGGGCCTTTTCGCGGCTAAAGCCGCGAAGAGGCCGGTACTGCCGATCAAAGCTTCGGCATCTGCCCGATCCGCGCCACCATTTCGCTCACCACCTGCAAGTCCAGCATGAACTGCTCCACGGTCTTGAACTCGTTGTCGTTGTGCCCGGTGTACTTCACGTCCGGCATGGCCAGGCCGAACTGGACGCCGTTGGGCAGGTCGTGGACCGAAGTCGCACCGGCGGACGTGCCGAACTCATGCTTCATCCCCAGGTTCTCGGTGGCCACAGCGAGCAGGGCCTTTACCCATTCGCCTTCAGGGTTGCGGTACATCGGCTCGTCCAGGCTGTAATCGAACGCCACCGAGGTGTTGCTTTGCCGGGTCCATTTACCCAGTTTGTCGGCCAGCTCGTCCTTGATCGTGGCGATCGGCTTCCCCTTGGGAATGCGCAGATTCACCGCCAGTTTCAAGCCTTTGTCATCCACCCCGACAAAGGTCAGCGAGGTGGTCAGCGGGCCCATGAACGGGTCCTTGAAGGCCACGCCGAGCGTGTTGCCCAGGTAGTCCAGGCCCCAGTTTTCGGCGGCGTAGCGGGCCGCGTCGGTAAAGTGGTTGTGCTTGAGCGACACCTGCTGGCCGAGGCCATTGATGAAGTCGAGCATACGCGCCACCGGGTTGATGCCGGATTCCGGCTCCGAAGAGTGTGCGGAAACACCGGTCACGGTGAGCAAGACTTGCTTGCCGTCGGCCTTGGCGTCGATGCTGAAGTCGCTTCCATGCTGCTTCACATATCTGGCACCGGCTTGCTGCAGGTGCTTGACCAGCTGTGCCGGGTTGTCAGAAATCAGGGTCGCAACCGAAGTTGTCGGGATCTGGTTGGTGGCCAGGCCACCGGTCAGGTTGACGATCTCGGCACCCTTGCCGCTGGCCGGGCGCTTGGTGAAGCTGGCCATGACCGTGCCGTAGCCTTTCTCGGCAATCACTACGGGGTAGCCGCCGTCGAGGGCCAGGTTGTAATCGGGCGTAGGGTTGCGCTCAAAGTAGTAGGGGATGGCATCACCGCTGGTTTCTTCGGTGGTGTCGATCAGCAGCTTGAACTGCCGGGCGAGCGGCAGGTTTTCGTCCTTGGCCACTTTCAGCGCATACATCGCCACCACGATGCCGTTCTTGTCGTCTTCGGTGCCGCGGCCGTACATGCGGTCACCCACCAGGGTGACCTTGAACGGGTCCAGGCGCGTACCGTCGGCCAGCTTCCAGTTGTCCGGGTTGACCGGCACGACGTCAGCGTGGGCATGGATACCGATCACTTCCTTCCCGCTGCCCAGCGAGATCTCGTACACCCGGTTGTCGATGTTGCGGAAGGCCAGGCCGAAGCGGTCGGCCAAGGCCTTGATCTTGTCGGCGATCTTGAGGAATTCAGGGTTTTCGTACTGCGGTGTACCCTCGACGTTGAAGGTGGGGATGGCTACCAGTTCACGCAGGGTTTCGGTAGCGGCTTTGCCATACTTGATGCGGGTATACAGGCCGAGCAGGCGGTTGATCTCGTCTTGTTGCTCGGCGGCCAATGGCTTGTTGGCCAGGTAGGCGTCGACGGTTGCCTCGAGGTTGTCGGCCTTGCCCAGGGCGCTGCCTTTGAGCTTGCCGAGGAATTGCCTGAAATCGCTTGGGTCGCTGCCGTCGAAGGCTTTGACGATAGCTGCGGACTGCTGCTGGGTGAGGTTGGCTTGGGCAGGCTGGGTGAACAGGCCAATGCCGGCCAGCAGCAGGGTGGTGGCGGTGAGTTTTTTCAACTGCATGGTTGTGCGCATTCCTTTGCCAATCATTGTTATGGGTTACCCGTTCGGAGAACGGGAAGACGCCCACGCTAACATCAATGACCCGTGGCACGGGAGTACCAGAAAGGTGACATGGCGCACAAACGAAAAAGCCCCGGGCTCAGGCCCAGGGCTTTCTTGATATGGCGCACTCGGCGGGATTCGAACCCACGACCCCTGCCTTCGGAGGGCAGTACTCTATCCAGCTGAGCTACGAGTGCAACGCGCACGCATGATACCCATCTGTATCGTTGACGTCCATCGCCTTGATCTGTAGCTGTTTTTACCGTGTTGGCTGTGCAGATCCCCGGGGCCGGATACACGACAATACCGATCAAACTGTCGGCCAGGGTGGAACCGGCCGTAACTGGACCCGCGTCAATGCCGTCGACTACGCTGCCGATGGCGACAGCATCATCGTTTCAGCTCACCATCAGGGTGTGTTGAACATTGGCTTTGACAAGCAGTGAAACGAATTTTGGCATCGCCCCGAGTCCGGCCGCAGCATCGTCTACCCTTCAGCGGCCATTCTGCGGGCGATTTCAGATGGGCTGTTCAACCATTCGTTCTTTTTTTCGAACAGCCTATTGTCCAACACCCCAGCAGCCGCTTAGCATTCGTTTGAGATTTCAAACGCTCGATGCCCTGCCTTGGGCGCTTTTCAACAATCAACAATTCGGGAAGCCGACATGCAGCTCAAAGACGCTCAGTTGTTCCGCCAGCAAGCCTATATCAATGGTGAGTGGCTGGATGCGGACAACGGCCAGACCATCAAGGTGACCAACCCGGCCACCGGCGAAGTCATCGGTACCGTGCCGAAGATGGGCACCGCGGAAACTCGCCGTGCTATCGAAGCCGCCGACAAGGCCCTGCCGGCCTGGCGTGCCCTGACTGCGAAAGAGCGCTCGGCCAAGCTGCGTCGCTGGTTCGAACTGATGATCGAGAACCAGGACGACCTGGCTCGCTTGATGACCACCGAACAGGGCAAGCCACTGGCCGAAGCCAAGGGCGAAATCGCCTACGCGGCCTCGTTCATCGAGTGGTTCGCCGAAGAAGCCAAGCGCATCTACGGTGACACCATCCCAGGCCACCAGCCAGACAAGCGCCTGATTGTCATCAAGCAGCCAATCGGCGTTACCGCGGCCATCACCCCGTGGAACTTCCCGGCCGCCATGATCACCCGTAAAGCCGGCCCGGCCCTGGCCGCTGGCTGCACCATGGTCCTCAAGCCGGCTTCGCAAACCCCATACTCCGCTCTGGCCCTGGTCGAGCTGGCCCACCGTGCCGGCATCCCGGCTGGCGTGCTGAGTGTGGTGACCGGCAGCGCCGGCGAAGTTGGCGGCGAACTGACCGGCAACTCCCTGGTACGCAAGCTGTCCTTCACCGGCTCGACCGAAATCGGTCGCCAGCTGATGGAAGAATGCGCCAAGGACATCAAGAAGGTTTCCCTGGAGCTGGGTGGCAACGCCCCGTTCATCGTGTTCGACGACGCCGACCTGGACAAGGCGGTCGAGGGCGCGATCATCTCCAAGTACCGTAACAACGGCCAGACCTGCGTCTGCGCCAACCGTATCTACGTGCAGGACGGCGTCTACGACGCGTTCGCCCAGAAGCTGGCCGCTGCAGTTGCCAAGCTGAAGATCGGTAACGGCCTGGAAGAAGGCACCACCACTGGCCCGCTGATCGACGGCAAGGCTGTCGCCAAGGTCCAGGAGCACATCGAGGACGCCGTCAGCAAAGGCGCCAAAGTGCTGTCCGGTGGCAAGCTGATCGAAGGCAACTTCTTCGAGCCGACCATCCTGGTTGACGTACCGAAGACCGCTGCTGTCGCCAAGGAAGAGACGTTCGGCCCACTGGCGCCGCTGTTCCGCTTCAAAGACGAAGCCGAAGTCATCGCCATGTCCAACGACACCGAGTTCGGCTTGGCCTCGTACTTCTACGCCCGTGACATGAGCCGTGTGTTCCGTGTCGCCGAAGCCCTGGAGTACGGCATGGTGGGTATCAACACCGGCCTTATCTCCAACGAAGTGGCGCCGTTCGGTGGTATCAAGGCTTCGGGCCTGGGCCGCGAAGGTTCCAAGTACGGTATCGAGGACTACCTCGAAATCAAATACCTGTGCATCAGCGTCTGATAGCACGGTAAAGGCTTTACCTCTGCCAGCGGGGCGCGAGAGCGACGTCTCGCTGGCCTTTTTTACATTGCAGTACCTGGTGGCCAGGGCGTTCACGACAGTCGATCAACGAATACTGTTCGCGAGCACTCCCAGCCGCCCCCGAATAAAAGCGCCATTCCTGTCGGCGCAATGAGGGCATTATGAGCAAAACCAACGAATCCTTGATGCAACGTCGTGTAGCTGCCGTCCCACGTGGCGTCGGCCAGATCCACCCGATCTTCGTCGACACCGCGAAGAACTCGACCGTGATCGACGTTGAAGGCCGCGAACTGATCGACTTCGCCGGCGGCATCGCAGTACTGAACACCGGCCACCTGCACCCGAAAGTGGTTGCAGCCGTGCAAGAGCAGCTGACCAAGGTCAGCCACACCTGCTTCCAGGTGCTGGCTTACGAGCCCTACGTAGAGCTGTGCGAAAAGATCAACAAGCTGGTCCCAGGCGACTTCGACAAGAAGACCCTGCTGGTCACCACCGGCTCCGAAGCCGTTGAAAACGCCGTCAAGATCGCCCGTGCTGCCACTGGCCGCGCTGGCGTCATCGCCTTCACCGGCGGTTATCACGGCCGTACCATGATGACCCTGGGCCTGACCGGCAAGGTCGTGCCGTACTCCGCTGGCATGGGCCTGATGCCAGGCGGCATCTTCCGCGCCCTGTTCCCGAGCGAACTGCACGGTATCAGCGTTGACGACGCCATCGCCTCGGTCGAGCGCATCTTCAAGAACGACGCCGAGCCGCGCGACATCGCCGCGATCATCCTCGAGCCAGTACAAGGCGAAGGCGGCTTCCTGCCAGCGCCGAAAGAGCTGATGAAACGCCTGCGCGCCCTGTGCGACCAGCACGGCATCCTGCTGATCGCCGACGAAGTACAAACTGGCGCTGGCCGTACCGGCACCTTCTTCGCCATGGAACAGATGGGCGTTGCGCCTGACCTGACCACCTTCGCCAAATCCATCGCTGGCGGCTTCCCGCTGGCCGGTGTGTGCGGCAAGGCCGAATACATGGACGCCATCGCGCCTGGCGGCCTGGGCGGTACCTACGCGGGTTCGCCGATCGCTTGCGCCGCAGCCCTGGCCGTGATCGAAGTGTTCGAAGAAGAAAAACTGCTGGACCGCAGCAAGGCTGTGGGTGAGCGCCTGACCGCCGGCCTGCGCGAAATCCAGAAGAAGTACCCGATCATCGGCGACGTCCGTGGTCTGGGCTCGATGATTGCCGTCGAAGTCTTCGAGAAAGGCACTCACACCCCGAACGCAGCTGCTGTTGGCCAGGTTGTCGCCAAGGCTCGTGAAAAGGGTCTGATCCTGCTGTCTTGCGGCACCTACGGCAACGTCCTGCGTATCCTGGTTCCGCTGACCGCCGAAGACGCGCTGCTGGACAAAGGCCTGGCCATCATCGAAGAGTGCTTCGCTGAAATCGCCTGATGTGACGCGCTTCAGAAAAAACCCGCCTCGGCGGGTTTTTTTATGCCCAGATAAGCCATGTGGCGCTATGGTTATCGGAGGATTGGCTTTGGAAGCTGCGACGGACTGTGTGTCAGGGTATTCAGGAGTAGTTGGTGATGAGCGCTGCAGCCCCCACCCCACCAAGCGTACTGATTGTAGAAGGCGATCCTTGGGTACGGGACATGCTCAGCGAGATGCTGCTCAGCGTGCGCTGTGACGCCCGCCTGCAGGTATGCGCTGACGGCGCGCAGGCGCTCAGTGCCCTGTCCAGCAAGCCGGACCTGATCATCGCTGCCCGCGAGCTGGCCGGTGTCGACGGCCTCGACCTGCTGCGCAAGGTGCGCGCCAAAGGGCCAGGGGTGCCGTTCATTCTCATGAGTAACCGCAATGACAGCGCCAGTGTGCGCGAAGCGCTGCCCCTGCACCCCACGGCTTACCTGAGCAAGCCACTGAACCTGGATAACCTGCGCAAGCGCCTGCAAGAGTTGCTGCTGGCTGTTGGCGAGGAGATTGCCTGCCCGGTACCGGCGTTGCAGGCGGGAGCCAGCCTGCCAGCCTACCTTGAGCAGCGCCGCGCTACCGCCGATGGCGGGCCGCTGCTGGCCGATGTGCAGGTAGCGATCAATCGAGCGCTGAACCCTCAGGGCCTGAACCTCAGGGTGCTCGAAGAGGAGGTGCGTAACGACCCGCAGGTGACGGCGGTGCTGATCGCTGCCGCCAATAGTGCGGCATTGCACCGTGAAGCCCCGGTGCAGACGTTGCTGCAGGCCCTGAACAAGCTTGGCAGTACCCAAAGCATGAACCTGATCCTGGGCATGACCCTCAAGCGCAGCGCACGCCTCAGCGACCCACTGTTGGCAGAGCACGCAGCCCGTTACTGGGACCTGTCACTGCACACTGCCGAATATGGCCGCACCTTGGCGCGCATGCTCGAGCTGGACGAGGGCCGTTGTTATTGCGCGGGCTTGCTGCATTGCCTGGGCGACCTGGCGGTGTTGCGCTGCCTGCAAGAGTGGCGGTTGGCCGGGGGAGACCTGGACGAGCGCAATGTGCAGCAATCGCTGGAAGAGTTTGGTGCGGCGTTCGGCTCGGCGCTGCGTACTCGCTGGCGTTTGCCGCTGGCACTGCGCGAGTTGATCGCTGCGATCTACCAGTTGGGCGGTGGCGTTTACTCGCGGGAGATCCTGGCCATGAACCTGGCTGGGCAGTTGTCGCGGCTGCCGGCTGGGCAGGGGCTGGAGAAGGTGGCCAGCGGCAAGACGGCGCGCCTGCTCAAGCTTGGCCTGCCGGAGCTGAGGCGGTTGCGCAAAGAGGAGAACCCGGAAGTAAAACCGCAGGAAGAACCGCCGGTGGCTGGGGCCGAAGTTTCCAGCTGAGATTCGGGGGCCGCATTGCGGCCCTTCGCGGGCTTGCCCGCTCCCACAGGTGTGGCGCCGGGCCCGCGAATACCGGCCAAAGCCGGTGCCCTTGCCGCCTGATCAGCCGCGGACTATCTGGTTCTTGCCCTGCCGCTTGGCCTGGTACATTGCCGCATCGGCCCGCGCATACAGGCTGTCCAGCGCCACATCCTCATCGGTCAGCTCGGTCAGCCCCTGGCTCACCGTCACCCCGTACGTCTGCTGGCCATGGCTGAAGCTCAAGTGCTGAATCTGCCGTTGCAAGCGCTCGGCAATCTGCTCCGCGACCTGGGCGTTGCAGCCCGGAAACACCGCCGCAAATTCTTCGCCGCCAATGCGTCCGAACAGGTCGCCCCGGCGTAGCACGGCCTTGCCGCTGTCGGCGATGTGTTGCAGCACCTGGTCGCCTTCCTGGTGGCCATAGCTGTCATTGATGCGTTTGAAGTCGTCGATATCCAACAGCAGGAAAGCCAGCGGTGTACCGTCCTCGCGTGCACTGTCGAAGGCTTGCTGGGCACATTCGAAAAAGTGCCTGCGGTTACTGCTCTGGGTCAGCACGTCGGTGGTGGCCAGGCGCTGCAGTTCGCCTTCAAGCTGCTTCTTCTCGGTGATGTCTTCGGCGATACCGACAATGATTACCCGGTCGCCATCGTGCTGCTGGTTGATGTAGCACTTGTCGCTCAGCCAGCGCAGTTGCCCATCGGCATTGAGGATGCGGTACTCGCGGTCTTCCACCGCGCCCTTGAGCAGTACCTGGGCCAGGCTACGCTCGGCGAACTCGAGGTCGTCGGGGTAGATGCTGTCACGCCATTCATTGTAGTCAGCCAGCACCAGGCTGACCGGGCGGCCGAAGATGCGCTCGTAGGCTGGGCTCACGTACAGCACCTGACGGGTTTCCCAGTCGAAGGCCCAAAGCACTGCGTTGACGCTGTCGAGCAACGAGCTGAACAGCTGATCACGCTCACTCAGGCGGGCAACCTCACCTTGGGCGTGGAGCAACGCCAGTAAAGTCTGGGCAGCTTCGGGAGGAGGGGTGCCGGGGAAAATCGTTGGAATGTTCTTGGCCATGTGCACGGAGCAGGTCTCAACGTGAAAGCGTGCGGCCAACATCCGGCCCGCCACGCAGGCGATATTCCGGATTCGAGTGGAGAGGCGGGGGCGAAGTTCCGAACGGCACGCCCCGTTGCGGGGCGTGCCGATCAACGGCGGTCAGGCGCCGGTCGGACGCAGCGAGTAAGTCTTGAGTTGTGCTGCGAAGTCGCGCAGTGCCTGGATGCCGCTGGTTTCGGCCTCGTGTACCCAGTCTTTCATGGCAGCCAGCATGTCGTGGCCGTTGGCACTGGTGCGCGCCCAGATCTGCTGCAGGGCCAGGCGTTTTTCGTAGATGGTTTTCAGTGCCTGGCTGTGCGCGAGCATGGACTCGATGCGCACGTGGTGGCGGTCTTCCAGCAGGCTGGTTTCGCGCGAGAGCAGCCGTTTGGCACGGCGGAAGCGGTAACGCACCGAGGCGTCGACACGGGCCAGTTCCTGTTTCACCAGCGGGCCGATCACCAGCTTGCGGTACTGGGCCATGATCTGGAAGCGGTTGTTGAGGATGGCCATGGCGGTGTCCATGTCCAGGCTGGCCTTGCCGGCCACCCGGTGGGCGATGGGCGCCACGCGCTGCACCTTGGCCAGACGCAACAGGCAGAACAAGCGGATCCACGCCCAGCCCATGTCGAACTCCCAGCGTTTGACCGAGAGCTTGGCCGAGTTGGGGTAGGTGTGGTGGTTATTGTGCAGTTCTTCACCGCCGATGATGATGCCCCAGGGCACCAGGTTGGTGGCGGCGTCGCGGCATTCGAAGTTGCGATAGCCCAGGGCATGGCCCAGGCCGTTGACCACACCGGCGGCCCAGAACGGAATCCACATCATCTGCACCGCCCAGATGGTGATGCCCAGGGTGCCGAACAGCAGCAGATCGATCACCGCCATCAGTGCGATGCCGCCCAGTTTGTAACGCGAGTACAGGTTGCGCTCAATCCAGTCATCCGGGCAGTTCTTGCCATAGATGCGCAGGGTTTCGGGGTTGCGTGCCTCTTCACGGTACAGCTCGGCACCTTTGCGCAGCACCGTGCCCAGGCCCTTGTACACCGGGCTGTGCGGGTCGTCGGGGGTTTCGCACTTGGCGTGGTGCTTGCGGTGGACGGCGGTCCACTCACGGGTGTTCTGCGCCGTGGTCAGCCACAGCCAGAAGCGGAAGAAGTGCTTGAGCGCGCCGTTGAGCTCCAGGGCCCGGTGCGCGGAGTAGCGATGCAGGTAGACCGTGACGCTGACAATGGTCACGTGGGTCATCAACAGAGTGATGCCGACCAGTTGCCAGGCCGACAGGTCGAGCAGGCCGTTATACCACATAGGTGCAAATACCCTCGAAATGCAGGGGGAAGGGCTGATTATCCCTTGGCGGGGAAATAAAACCAGTCAACCGTTGAGATAGGAGGTCACGACATGTTTCAGCCTTTATAATGCCCGCTCCTTTTTGATGGCCTTTCCCACCCGACATGTCTGTTTCCGTTCGCGACGCCTTGCGCATGGCTGCGCTGTATGTGGTGCTCTCGATCCTCTGGCTTGCGCTGGCGGAGGTGATGCTGCACAGCATGACTGACGACCCCTTGGCATTGACTGTGGGGCGGCAGATCAACGTGGTGGTCTGGGTGCTGCTCAGTGCCGTGCTGATCTACGTGTCGCGTGTGCGCCTGCTCAATTTCATCGGCCATGGCGCGCGTTTGCGTTGCGAAGACCGTGAACGGCTGCGCATGGCTGCCGCGGTGTTCGACAGTACCCTCGAGGGTGTGCTGGTGACCGACCGCCAAGGCCTGATCGTGCACGTCAATCGTGCCTTCATGCGCATCACCGGCTACCAGCAGGATGAGGTCATCGGCCAGCGCCCGAGCAAGTTCAAGTCGGGCCGCCATGGCCTGGCCTTCTACCAGGAAATTTTTGCCACCCTGGCCGAGAAGGGCGAGTGGAGTGGTGAAATCTGGAACCGGCGCAAAAGCGGGGAAATCTACCCGCAGTGGCAGACCATTTGCGCCATTCGTGATGACGAAGGTGAGCTCAGCCATTACGTGGCGGTGTTCAGTGACATCAGCGCCATCAAGCATTCGGAACAAGAGCTTGCCTACCTCGCCCACCACGACCCGCTGACCGGCCTGCCCAACCGCCTGCTGTTTACCGACCGGGTGGAGCAGGCATTGGCGGTGGCGCAGGCCAACAAGCGCGGTTGCGCCCTGTTGCTGCTGGACCTGGATCATTTCCAGAGCATAAACGACGGCCTGGGCCATACCATTGGCGACCAGTTGCTGAAGCTGGTAGGCGAGCGTCTGGGAGAGGTGTTGGGTAACGGCATGACCCTGGCGCGTCTGGGCGGCGACGAGTTCGGCGTGCTGGCCGAGAACTGCCAGCAGGTTGGCCAGGCGGGCAAGCTGGCGCAATGCATCATCGAGCGCATGCGTGAGCCGTTTCAGTTCGAGGGCAATCGTCTGTTCATCAGCGCCAGCGTCGGAATCAGCCTGTTCCCCAGCGATGCCTTGAGTGCCGAGCAGTTGCTGCGCAATGCCGACTCGGCGTTGTACAAGGCCAAAAGCAACGGTCGGGCCTGTTATGCGCTGTACACCGAAGAGCTGACCGCCCACGCCCAGCATCGGGTCGAGACCGCCGCCGAATTGCGTCGGGCCCTGGAGCAGGATGAACTGCGGGTGTACTTTCAGCCGGTACACGACTTGGCGACGGGCCGGCAGGTCGGGGTCGAGGCGTTGGTGCGATGGCAGCACCCCGGGCGCGGCCTGGTACCGCCGAGCGAGTTCATCCCGATTGCCGAACGCACCGGCCTGATTGCCGAGATCGATACCTGGGTGCTGCAACAGGCCTGTCGGCAAATGGTGCAGTGGCAGGCTGAAGGCCGGCAGCTGGCATTTGTTGGGGTGAACATCTCCAGTCGCCTGTTTGGCCAGCATGAGCTGTATCGGCAGATAGCCGAAGTGCTGCATGACACCGGCCTGGCCCCGGCCTTGCTGGAGCTGGAAGTGACCGAAAGCGCGGTGATGGAAGACCCTGAGGTGGCGCTGGAGCAACTGCACCGCTTGCGCGAACTGGGGGTGACCCTGGCCATCGACGACTTTGGCACCGGGTATTCGTCACTGCTGCGGCTCAAACGTTTGCCGGTGCAGAAATTGAAAATCGACCAAGGGTTTGTGGCTGGGTTGCCAGTGGATGAAGACGACATCGCTATTGTGCGGGTGATCATCGCCTTGGCCCGTAGCATGGGTATGCAGGTGCATGCCGAGGGCATCGAGCAGACGGAACAGGCCAGCTTCCTGTTGCAGGAGGAATGCCAGTTGGGGCAAGGGTACTGGTTCGGGCGGCCAGTGCCGGCTGAGGATCTTCGCTGGGATTGAGAGCGGGCTGCAAAGCAGCCCTGGATTTCAGCGCTTGTTCAAACCCTTCGCCAGGCGGTCCCCGCCCAGCTGGATCAACGCCACTAACGCTACCAGCATGGCGATCACGGTCAGCATGATCTGGCTGTCGAAACGCTGGTAGCCATACCGATAGGCGATATCCCCCAGCCCGCCGGCACCAATCGCCCCGGCCATCGCCGACGAGTTGATCAAGGTCACCAAGGTTATGGTGAAGCCCCCGACGATCCCCGGCAGTGCCTCGGGCAACAGTACATGCCAGACGATGTGCCAGCGCCGGCAGCCCATGGCCTGTGCGGCTTCCACCAGACCATGGTCGACCTCACGCAGGCTGACCTCGGCAATCCGCGCAAAGAACGGTGTGGCGGCAATGGTCAGCGGCACCACTGCCGCCCACACACCATAAGTGGTACCCACCACCAGGCGGGTGAAAGGAATCAGCGCAACCATCAGGATCAGAAACGGAATCGAGCGGAACAGGTTGACGAAGGCGCCCAGCACCCGGTTCAGCAGCCGCGCCTCGAAGATCCCACCCTTGTCGCTGGTGACCAGCAGCACCGCCATGGGTACACCCACCAGCAGGGCGATCAGTGACGAAACCCCAACCATCAGCAGCGTATCAAGCAAGCCTTCCAGCAGGCGATCAAACCACATGGCCCAATACCTCCACGTCCTCGGCCCAACGGCGGGCACGTTCCAGCAATTGATGGGTGTCGTGCGGCGAGTGTTGCACCGAGAGGATGAGTTGCCCCAAGGCATGTTCGCCGATGGTTTCCACGCCGCCCTGCAGCAGACGCACACGCCCGCCCAGGTCGTTGAACAGGGCAGACAGCTCTGGCTCGCCAAGCACCGTCAGTTTCAGCACTACGGCGCTGTTGCCGCTCGCCGGGTGGGCCTGGAGGCTGGCTTGCAGTGCGGCGGGTAGCTTGGCCTGCAAAGGGGCGAGCAGGGTGCGGGTAACCTCGTGACGAGGTGAACCAAACACCCGCCAGACCTCGCCCTGCTCGACCACTGCGCCGCGTTCCAGCACCACAACCCGGTGGCAGATGTCGCGAATCACCGCCATTTCGTGGGTGATCAGCACGATGGTCAGCCCCAGGCGCTGGTTGATATCGCGCAGCAGCTCCAGGATCGAGGCGGTGGTTTCCGGGTCCAGCGCCGAGGTGGCCTCGTCGCACAGCAGGATCTCGGGGGTGTGCACCAGTGCCCGGGCAATGCCCACGCGCTGTTTCTGCCCGCCGGACAGTTGCGCCGGGTACACGTGATGTTTTTCCTGCAGGCCGACCAGTTCCAGCAACTCGCGCACCTTGCGCTGGCGTTCGGCTTTTGCCACGCCGGCGACTTTCAACGGCAACTCGACGTTCTGCCACACGGTCTTGGCCGACATCAGGTTGAAGTGCTGGAAGATCATGCCGATGCGCCGGCGCAGGGCCACAAGCTGGTCCTCATCGAAAGGCGCGATATCCACCTGGTCGATCAATACGCGGCCCTGGCTGGGTTGCTCCAGGCGGTTGATGGTGCGCAGCAGTGATGACTTACCGGCGCCGCTGCGGCCGATGATGCCGAAGATCTCGCCATGGCGGATGTTCAAGTCAATGCCTTGCAAGGCCGGTTGCGCCTGGCCCGGGTAGGTCTTGCCCAGGCCGATGAAGCGCACGTGGGCTTCATTGACCTCGGGGCGCAGGGCCTGTTCCTTGGCTATAGGCGGCAGTGCTTGGGGTGTAGGCGCCCTGAGCGCGCTGGCCTGGCTCATGTCAGCCTTCCCAGCCGGCTTGGTAGAGCTTGCCGTGAGCTTTGTTCAACGCAGCGCGCACCACTGGCGAATGCTGGTAGATGTCGACGAACTGGGCCAGGCGTGGGTCGTCCTTGCTTTGCGGGCGAATGACGAACTGGATCACGTATTCCTTGTTTTCCAGCCCATCGAACAGCAACGCCGAGGTGGCATCGAAGGTGTTGGCCAGGCGGATGTAGGCCGGGTAACCCTGCACCAGGTCGGCGTCGTCGTAGGCGCGTACCAGTTGCACCGCCTCGACCTGAAGGATCTTCAGCTTTTTCGGGTTGGCGAGGATGTCATCCTCGGTGGCCTTGTAGCCCACGCCGGGCTTCAGGGTGATCAACCCGGCCTTGGCCAGCAGCAGCAGGCCACGGCCGCTGTTGATCGGGTCGTTGGCGATGGCCACGCTGGCGCCTTCAGGCAGCTCGGCAAAGCTTTTGTACTTTTTCGAGTACAGGCCAACGTTGTTGATGATGCCCGGGGCGTAAGGCACAAGGTTGAAGCCTGCAGCAGCCTTGGCGTTTTCCAGGAACGGGATGTGCTGGAAGTAGTTCACGTCGATGTCGCCGCTGTTGAGGCTGACATTGGGCGCAATCCAGTCGCTGAACTCGATCAGCTTCACTTCCAGGCCTCGCTTGTGGGCTTCTTCCACCGCGGCTTCCAGCGGAATGGCAAAGGCCGAGGTGGTGCCGATCTTCAACGGCTCGGCAGCAAGGGCACCGGCGCACAGGCCGAGGGTGATGGCAATGGCCGCGACGGGCCGGAACAGTTTCTCAAGCATGGTGCAGGGCTCCAGTCGGGGTAGGGGTAAAGCGGTAAGCCGAGCCAGGGTGGTCGGCGGGTAAGTGCGGGTGGTCGGCCTGGAACAGTTTTTCGCGCAGGGTGCCTTCGGTGTAGGCCGTCTTGTAGCGGCCACGCTGCTGAAGTTGCGGGATGACCAGCTCGACGAAGTCCTCGAAGCTCTCCGGGGTGACGGTGCGGGTCAGGTTGAAACCGTCCAGGCCGGTTTCATCGATCCACGCGATCAACTGCTCGGCCACCTGTTCAGGCGCGCCGACCAGGGTTACGTAGCGGCCGCCCAGGGCGTGCTGTTGCAACAGGCGCCGGCGGGTCCAGGCGTTGTCTTGCAACTGGCGCGTGGCTGACTGGATGGCGTTGCCCTGGTTGAAGGCAATGGGTTCGTCCAATTCATAGGCGGCGAAGTCGATGCCAGTGGACGCGGCGAAGTGCGCGACGCCCGCTTCGGCGCTGGCGTGGCGCAGGTACTCGGCGTGTTTGGCCTGGGCCAGTTGCTCGGTGGCCGCAACGATCACCGTGATGCCCATGAACACTTTGACTGCCTGCGGGTCGCGGCCGGCGGCCTGGGCGGCCGCGCGAACCTTGTCGACCTGGGCACGGGTGGCTGCCTTGTCTTGGCCACTGATGAACACGCATTCGGCATGGTTGCCGGCGAAGGCCAAGCCACGCGCAGAGCTGCCAGCCTGGAACAGCACCGGGGTGCGCTGCGGTGAGGGCTCGCACAGGTGGTAGCCTTCGACCTTGTAGAACTCGCCCTGGTGCTGAACCTTGCGCACCTTGTCGGGCGTGGCATAGACGCGATGCTCGCGGTCGGCGACCACTGCGTCATCGGCCCAACTGCCTTCCAGCAGCTTGTACAACACCTGCAGGTATTCATCGGCCTGATCGTAGCGGCGATCATGCGCCGGTTGCTGCGCCAGGCCCATGGCCCGGGCAGCGCTGTCGAGGTAGCCGGTGACAATGTTCCAGCCCACCCGGCCATTGCTCAGGTGGTCGAGTGTGGAAAGTCGCCGGGCGAACAGGTACGGCGCCTCGTAGGTGAGGTTGGCGGTAAGGCCAAAACCCAGGTGACGAGTGACTGCAGCCATGGCGGAGACCAGTAGCAGCGGGTCGTTGACAGGCAGCTGGATCGACTCCTTGAGGGTGACGTCCAGAGACTGGCCGTAGATGTCGTAGGTGCCGACGATGTCGGCAATGAAAAGCCCGTCGAACAGACCCCGCTCCAGCAGGCGTGCCAGGTTGGTCCAGTAGTCCAGGGTCTTGTACTGGGTTGAAGTGTCCCGTGGGTGGGTCCACAGACCGTGGTTGATGTGCCCGATGCAGTTCATGTTGAAGGCATTGAGCAGAATCTGCTTGGCCATCAGATGGTCCCCCGGCGTGGCGGGTTGGCATCGTTGAGGTAGTAGTTGCCGATGGCGTGGTACTTCCAGCGCACCGGGTCGTGCAGGGTGTGCACGCGAGCGTTGCGCCAGTGGCGGTCGAGGTTGTGTTCGGCCAATGTTGCCTGGCTGCCGCCCAGTTCGAACAGGGTGGTACCGGCGGTGAGGGAAATTTCGGTGCTGATGGCGCGTGCTTCGGCCACGGCAATGGAGGCGGCGGCCACGTTGTCGGCAGTGCTGTCGTCGCGGGCGCGGTCGAGGTATTCGCCTGCGCGCTCCAGCAGGGCTTCGGCCGCATGCAAGCGGACCGCCAGATGGCCGAAGCTTTTCAGCGTCAGCGGGTCATCCGTGGCCTTGTCCAGGCCGGAGTCGACCCACGGACGGCTGCGGGTGCGCACGAAGTGCAGGGCGTCTTCATAGGCGGCGCGGGCAATGCCGGTGTCGATGGCGGCATGGAGGATCTGCGCCAGCGGGCCAACCGGGGTGGGGCGCTCGAAGGCGCTCTGGAACGGCACCACGTCCGCTGCGCTGACGTACACGTTATCGAACACCACCGAACCGCTGCCGGTGGTGCGCTGGCCGAAGCCGCTCCAGTCGTCGATCACCTGCAGCCCCTGGCTGTCGGCCGGGACGAAGGCCAACTGTTGTATACCTTGTTCATCCACGACCGAGGTTGGAATGCGCTGGGCATAGATGGCGCCTGTGGAATAGAACTTGCGCCCGTTGATGCGGAAACCGTCGCCGTCACGGCTCAGGCGGGTGGTGCGCTCGTGGGCGGTCTTGGTGCCCAGCTCAGCCAGGGCATTGCCGAAACGGCGGCCGGCCAGCACCTCGGCGTACAGGCGCTGTTGCTGTTCGGGGCTGCCGTTTACCCGCAGCACTTCCAGACCGTAGAAATGATTCTGCGGAATCTGCCCGAGCGAACCGTCGGCCTGCGCGATACGGGCGATGACCTTGGCCAGGGTGACGTTGGATACGCCGGCACCGCCGAAGGCTTTGGGCACGCTGATGGCCCACAGGCCGGAGCGGGTGAACAGCTCGAGTTCGGCCAGCGGCAGGCGGCGCTCGCGGTCGCGCAAGGCGCTGTCGCGGCGCAGTTGCTGGGCGATGTCTTCGGCGACGGCCAAGGCTTGGGCGTCGCTGGTGATGATAGCGATTGTCATGGAGTTCTCCGGGGGCCGCTTTGTGGCCCTTCGCGGGCTTACCCGCTCCCACAGGTGAAGTGATGCCAGTTCAGACGGTGGCAGTCCTGTGGGAGCGGGCAAGCCCGCGAAGGGCTGCGCAGCAGCCCCAAAGGCAGCAAATCAGATCCAGGAATGCCGTGCAGGCAGGGTGCCGTTAAGGTGGTAAGCGCCCACCGCGTGGTACTTCCAGCGCACCGGGTCGTGCAGGGTGTGCACCCGAGCATTTCGCCAGTGGCGGTCGAGGTTGAACTCGGCAAGGGTGGCGCGGCTGCCGGCCAGCTCGAACAGCTTTTCGCTGGCCTGCAGGGCAATTTCGGTAGTCAGCACCTTGGCCTCGGCCACCGCAATCGAGGCACGTGCCGCACTGGCTGCGTCGATAGGCGCAGCATTGACCTCGTCGAGTACCCGAGCAGCTTTGCGCAGCAGCGCTTCGGCGGCGTGTAGCTCGAGTTTCAGGCGGCCGATGTCGGCAATTACATAAGGGTCGTCACTGGCACGGTCGACGTTGGCTTCAATCCACGGCCGGGACTTTTCGCGCACGAAGGTGATCGCATCATCGATAGCTGCTTCGGCGATGCCAGCGTCGATCGCCGCCTGGATCAGCTGCGAAGCGGCGCCCTGAATGTTGGGGATATCGCGCTGGCGCCAGTTGTCGATTACCAGTTCCGCGTCCACCGGCACCTGGTCCAGCAGCACGGTACCGCTGGCGGTGGTGCGCTGGCCGAACCCGGACCAGTCATCGACAATGCGCAACCCCGGGCTGCCCCGGCGCACGAATGCCAGGCGCTGGCGGCCTTCGTCGTCGAGGGCTTTTACCGCCACCCAATGGGCGAACAAGGCACCGGTGGAGTAGAACTTCTCGCCACTTATGCGGTAGCTGTCGCCGGCGCGCGTGATTCGGGCCTTGAGGGTGAGGGTATCCCTGGTGCCACGCTCAGGCCCGGCATTGCCTATGCGCCAGCCGTCGAGCACGCTGCGAAAGATCCGCGCTTGCTGCGCCTCGCTGGCCGTCAGGCGCAGCAGTTGCAGCATGCCGAACTGGTTCTGCGGGATCTGCCCCAGGGCGGGGTCGGCGGCGCTGATCAGGCGGAACACTTCGGCGACCGTTGCGAAAGATACGTCGGGGCCACCGTAGGCCTTGGGTACGCTGATGCTGCCCAGACCGCTGCGGGTAAACAGTTCGATTTCGGCCCAGGGCAGTTTGCGTTGCTGGTCGCGCCGGGCAGCTTGCTCACGGGCGACCTCGGCCAGTTCGCGGGCCGCTTGCAGGGCTTCGGCGTCGTTGCGCAGTACCTTGGCCGGCAGCAGCGGGGGCGAGCTGTCGAGATCGCTATGGAATTGGGTGTTGGCTTGGCTGGGCATCAGTGCCGCTCCTTGGCTGCACTCAATGCCCTGGCGTTACGCACTGGGGTGATTGTGATCCTGACCATTCCTGACCTCACAAAATAGTTATGTCGCTACAGCTGATCGCGACAGATGTGTGCTGGTCCGGTGGTCCGGTTTATATACCCTAATGATTTATAAAAATTTTATGAACTAACTTTTTGGAATATTTATAGAAGGGGATATGTTACAGACGTGCCGGGCTCTTCGCGGGTAAACCCGCTCCTACACAGATGCCTCAAGATCTGTGCATTCACTGTAGGAGCGGGTTTACTCGCGAAAGGGCCGGAACAGGTTTACTCGGAGGCCGCAGTCCCGAGGAACTTGCGCAAGAACTGCCGGGTACGTTCTTCCTTCGGCGCCGCGAACAGCGCCTTTGCTTCGCCCTGCTCCACGATCACGCCCTTGTCGAAGAAGATCACCCGGTTCGCCACGTCCCGGGCAAAGCTCATCTCGTGGGTGACGATGATCATGGTGCGCTTTTCCTCGGCCAGGCCGCGGATGGTCGCCAATACTTCACCGACCAGCTCCGGGTCTAGCGCCGAGGTCGGTTCGTCGAACAGGATTACCTCTGGTTCCATGGCCAGGGCACGGGCGATGGCCACGCGTTGCTGCTGGCCGCCGGACAGGCGCCGTGGGTAGGCGTCTTCCTTGCCCGCCAGGCCGACTTTGGCCAGCAGGCGCCGGCCGAGCTCGATGGCCTGTTCGCGAGGCGTCTTCTTGACGATCACCGGCCCCTCGATCACGTTCTCCAGGGCAGTGCGATGGGGGAACAGATTGAAGTTCTGGAACACGAACCCGGCTTGCTGGCGCAAACGGCGAATCGCACCCTGCTGCCCGCCCAAAGGGCGGTTGGCATCGATGCTGATGGCGCCGATCTGGATCTGCCCGGCATCGGGTGTTTCCAGCAGGTTAAGGCAGCGCAGGAAGGTGGTTTTGCCCGAGCCACTGGGGCCGATGATGGCCACCACTTCACCGGGCTGCACGGTCAGGTCGATACCGTTGAGCACGGTCTGGCCCTTGAACCGCTTGGTCAGGCCTTTGACTTCAATCATGCTCAATGCTCCTGGTCATGCTGGTTGACCCGCGCTTCCATGCGGTTCTGGAAGTGCGCAAGGATGCTGCACAGCACCCAGTAGATGACCGCGACCGCCACGTACATGGTGAACACTTCGAACGTGCGCGCAGTAATCAGCTGGGCTTGGCGGAACAGCTCGGGCACCTGGATGGTTGCCGCCAGGGCAGTGTCCTTTACCAACGAGATGAAGCTGTTGCCCAGCGGTGGCAACGCGGTGCGCAAGGCCTGTGGCAGGATCGCCCGGCGCATGGCTTGCACGCGGGTCATGCCGATGCTGGCGGCTGCTTCCCATTGGCCACGGTCGATCGAGGAAATGGCTGCGCGCAGGATCTCGCAGATGTAGGCCGCCATGTTCAGCGACAGGCCGATCAGCGAAGCGGGGATTGGGTCGAGCTCGATGCCGATTTGCGGCATGCCGAAATAGATCACGAACAGCTGCACCAGCAGCGGCGTGCCGCGGAAGAACGACACGTAGACCCGCGCCAGCCAGTTCAGCGGCAGAATCTTCGACAACCGCATCAGCGCCAGGGCAAAGCCCAGCACCAGACCGAAGAACATGCCGCCGACACTGAGCAGCACCGTATAACCCGCGCCCTTCAGCAGGAAGGGCGCGGAATCGACAACGAGTTGCAGGCTTTCAGCGATCATTTGGTGACATCGGCACCGAAGTACTTCTCGGACAGCTTGGCCAGCGTGCCGTCAGCTTTTAGCTTGTCGATGGCCTTGTTGATGGCTGCCAACAGTTCCGGCTCACCTTTGCGCAGGGCCACGCCGCTTTCCAGGCGCGAGAAGGCATCGCCAGCAAGTTGGGTGTCCTTGGCTTTTTGCGCGTATTCCAGCGCCGCCAGGCGGTCGATCAGGATGGCGTCGATACGGCCGTTGCGCAGGTCAGCGAACTTGCTTGGGTCGTCTTCATAGGTGCGCACATCGGCTTGCGGCACGTCCTTTTTCACCCACTGTTCGTAGTTGGTGCCAAGGCCTACGCCGACCTTTTTGCCGGCCAGGTCCTGTGCGCCCTTGATGTTCAGCTGCTCGGCTTTCTTTTTCAGGATCAGTGCCTGGATGCCGGAGACAGTGTAGGGCTCGGAGAAGTCGTACTTTTTCTTGCGCTCTTCGGAAATGGTCACCTGATTGACCACTACATCCAGGCGTTTGGATTCCAGCGCGGCGAGGATGCCGTCCCACTTGGTCGGCTGGATCTTGGCCTTGACCCCCAGCTCCTTGGCCAGCAGCTCAGACAGCTCCACTTCGAAGCCGGTCAGTTTGCCGTTTTCGTCCTGGAAGCTGAATGGCGGGTAGGTGCCCTCGAGGCCGACGTTGATGACGCCTTTTTCCTGAATGGTCTTCAATTGCTCGCCGGCGAAAGCCTGGCTGAGCAGGCCGGCACCCAGCAGAAGGGCCAGGCTGGCGTTGAGTAGCGGTTTGGCGAATTTCGACATGTCAGAGCCCCGCGCTTGTTGTCTAGGTAGTGAGGTGGCGACTATAGGGTTGGCTGATTAGGCCGGGAAATACTAAAAAATAACTTTAATATTCCTTTTTTGATTTGCGCCAGGTGCTGGCTGCTTTGAGGGTAGGCGACGATACCCACTCCGTCATCGCGGCTTATGCCTGACTTAGTGCAGGATGGAATAAAGCGTTGTTTTTTCCAAGCCTCAGATTTGCCGTAAAGTGGATTGCAGCAGGCAGGTTCGGCCTTTTCGCGGGCCTGGCAACAAAATCAGATGGCCTATACGGCAGGAGAACACCGTGAGCGAACAACCTTCATCCGCGCATTGGCAGTTGCAGAGCATTGTCACTGGCCTGCGCGGGGCCCGTGAGCAATGGCGCACCCGTAATGGCCGCAGTATTGGCGAGCAGGGCGGGCGCGAGCTGCCGTCGCGTGAAGCGATGCGACAGATTCTGGAGCAACTGTGCGGGGCGCTGTTCCCCATGCGCCTGGGGCCAGTTGACCTGCGCGAAGAAAGTGAAGACTTCTACGTCGGCCATACCCTGGATGCCGCGCTGACCGCCTTGCTGGCCCAGGCTCGTCTTGAACTTCGCTACGCGGCACGGCAAAGCAAGGCCGAGCTGGCGGGCGTCGACGCCCGTGCGCTGAGCCTGATCCAGGGCTTTGCAGCTGCGCTACCGGAACTGCGCATTCTGCTCGACACCGATGTGCTGGCCGCCTACCACGGCGACCCGGCAGCGCGCAGCGTCGATGAAGTGCTGCTGTGCTACCCGGGCATCCTGGCGATCATCCACCACCGGCTGGCGCATCACCTGTACAAGGCAGGGCTGCCGCTGCTGGCGCGGATCAGTTCGGAGCTGGCGCATTCGGCCACCGGTATAGACATTCACCCGGGGGCGCAGATCGGCCCGAGCTTCTTCATCGATCATGGTACGGGTGTGGTCATTGGTGAAACCGCGATCATCGGCGAGCGCGTGCGCATCTACCAGGCGGTGACCCTCGGCGCCAAGCGTTTCCCCAGCGATGAGTCGGGTACGCTGCATAAAGGCCTGCCACGCCACCCGATCGTCGAGGACGATGTGGTGATCTATGCCGGGGCCACGGTGCTGGGGCGTATTACCATCGGTAAGGGTTCGACCATTGGCGGTAATGTGTGGCTGACGCGCAGTGTGCCGGCTGAAAGCAACATTACTCAGGCCAACCTGCAGCTGGATTGCCAGGACAAGAACTGATCCAGCAGTGCAATTGCCTGTGCCGGCCTCTCCGCGGGCAAGCCCGCGCCTACACCGAACGTACCAAATGTAGGTGCGGGTCCACCCGCAAAGAGGCCGGAACAGGACGACACCAATCGGCGCCCCAATTCGCATTGAAATCCGATCCATGTTTAACTTGAACGCTTGTTCAATGAAAAACGCTGGTCCGCTGCCGGTGTTCAACAGGAGGATTCCTTTGCTGAACCCGTTCATTCCGAACCTCACGTCATTCGACGAGGTGCACGCCCTATGAGTGCACCGAACCCTTCCGCTGCCAACGGCAAAATCCGCATGAACCCCCCGGTGTTCTACTTTGCGGCGAGTTTCATCCTCATCTTTGGCCTGGTAGTCATCTCCAACCCGCAAGCCGCAGGTGACTGGTTGCTGGCGGCGCAGAACTGGGCGGCCAACACGGTCGGCTGGTACTACATGCTGGCGATGACGCTGTACCTGGTCTTCGTGGTGGTCACCGCCTTGTCTGGCTATGGCAAGATCAAACTCGGTGCCGACCACGACGAACCCGAGTTCAGCTACCTGTCGTGGGCAGGCATGCTGTTCGCCGCCGGCATCAGCATCACGCTGTTCTTCTTCTGTGTCTCCGAACCGCTGACCCACATGCTGCAACCGCCCCAAGGCGAAGCCGGCACGGTCGAGGCCGGGCGCCAGGCGATGCAGATCCTGTTCCTGCACTGGGGCCTGCATGGCTGGGGGGTGTTCGCCTTCGTCGGCATGGCATTGGCCTATTTCGCCTACCGGCATAACCTGCCGCTGGCCCTGCGTTCGGCGCTGTACCCGCTGATTGGCAAGCGCATCAACGGCCCGATCGGTTATGCGGTGGATGGCTTCGGCATCATCGCCACGGTGTTCGGCCTGGGCGCCGACATGGGCTTTGGGGTGCTGCATCTGAACGCCGGTCTGGACTACCTGTTCGGCATCAGCCACAGCCAGTGGGTGCAGGTGATCCTCATCACCCTGATGATGGGCGCGGCTGTGGCCGTAGCCGTGGCCGGGGTGGAGAAGGGGGTGCGGGTGATGAGCGACATCAACCTGTTCCTGGCCTGTGCGCTGCTGCTGTTCGTGCTGTTCGCCGGGCCTACCCAGCACCTGTTCAACACGCTGATCCAGAACCTGGGCGACTACCTGGGTGCGTTGCCGCGCAAGAGCTTCGACGTGTATGCCTATGGTGAAAACCGCGGCTGGCTGGGCGGCTGGACCGTGTTCTACTGGGCCTGGTGGATTGCCTGGGCGCCGTTCGTGGGCCTGTTCATCGCCCGCATCTCCCGTGGCCGTACCATCCGCGAGTTCGTCTTTGGCGTGCTGCTGATTCCGCTGGGCTTCACCCTGGCGTGGATGTCGATCTTCGGCAACAGCGCCTTGGACCAGGTGATCAACCACGGCATGACCGCACTGGGCCAGTCGGCGCTGGATAACCCGTCGATGAGCCTGTACCTGCTGCTGGAAACCTACCCCTGGAGCAAGGCAGTCATCGCCACCACGGTGTTCATCAGCTTCGTGTTCTTCGTCACCTCGGCCGACTCGGGCACCGTGGTGCTGTCGACCTTGTCGGCCAAGGGCGGTGACGCTGATGAAGATGGGCCGAACTGGCTGCGTATCTTTTGGGGGGCGATGACTGCACTGATCACCAGTGCGCTGTTGTTCGCTGGCAGCATTGATTCGCTGAAGTCGGCAGTGGTGCTGACGTCGCTGCCGTTCTCGCTCATTCTGCTGTGCATGATGTGGGGGCTGCACAAGGCGTTCTACCTGGAGTCGCAGCGGCAGATCGCGCAGATGCACTCGCTGGCCCCGTTCGCCCAGTCGCGTCGCGGCCGTGGCGGCTGGCGCCAGCGCCTGAGCCAGGCGGTGCACTTCCCGTCACGTGATGAGGTGTACCGTTTCATGGATGATGTGGTGCGCCCGGCGATTGCCGATGTGCGTGAAGTGTTCGAGCAGAAAGGCCTGGTGCTGATTACCCAGGACGACCCTAGCCATGACAACGTCAGCCTGAAGATTGGCCATGGCGAGGAACAGCCGTTCATTTACCAAGTGCAGATGCGTGGCTATTTCACACCATCGTTCGCCTTGGGGGGGCTGGGTACGCAGGAGTTGAAGAACCGCCGCTATTACCGGGCGGAGGTGCACCTGAGCGAAGGCAGCCAGAACTATGACCTGGTGGGCTACAGCAAGGAGCAGATCATCAACGACATCCTCGACCAGTACGAGCGGCACATGCAGTACCTGCACCTGGTTCGCTGACCAAGGTCTCCTGTCCTGGCCTCTTCGCGGGCTTGCCCGCTCCCACAGGCACGGCACCGGTTTCGAAACCTGTGTGTACCTGTGGGAGCGGGCAAGCCCGCGAAGAGGCCAGACAGGCAACCGCTAGAAAGGTGCATCCCCAAGGATGGTCGCCCGGTGCATCACCCGCCGGTTCGGCCGGTAATCATCCACCGCAAAATGCTGGGTCACGCGGTTGTCCCAGAACGCCACGTCATGCTCCTGCCAACGCCAGCGAATGCTGAACTCCGGTCGCGTCGCATGGGCGAACAGCAGCCTCAGCAGCGCATCGCTTTCCAGTTCGCTCAGTTCATTGATGCGTGTAGTGAACCCTTCATTGACGAACAACGCCTTGCGCCCGCTCACCGGATGCGTGCGCACCACCGGGTGCGACAGCGGTGGGTTGTTGCGCCGGGTGGCCTCCCAGCGCGTCAGGTCTTCCGGCGTGGTGCCAAAGCGCTCCAGCGGGAACGACTTGGTGAAGTCGTGGGTAGCGGTCAGCCCGCCCAGCATTTCACGCAGCGGCGCCGACAAGGCCTCGAAGGCCGCAATGCCGCTGGCCCAAAGGGTATCGCCACCGTAAGCAGGCAATTGCTTGGCGCTGAGTACCGCGCCCAGTGCCGGGGTCGGCAAAAAGGTCACGTCGGTGTGCCACACGGCGTTGTCGCGCACATCGGTAACCGCCGTGTCGAGCACCAGCACCTGCGGGGTGTCCGGCACGTTGGGGTAAATCGGGTGGATGTGCAGGTCGCCGAAGCGTGCGGCAAAGCGCGCCTGCTGTTCCGGGTTGATCGGCTGGTCGCGGAGGAACAGCACCTGGTGCTGGAGCAGTGCCTGTTCGATGGCATCGCGCTCTTCTGCGCTGATATCGCGGCTGATGTCCACGCCGCTGATCTGGGCGCCGAGTGCTGGGCTTAGGGGAGTGATGGTCAGGCTCATGTCGGTCTCTTCAATCGGGCGCCAGTGTGCTGGCGTGGACAATGGAGTTCAGTGAATCTGCCCATGCCAGGGCACCAGCTTGCGTTGCAGGGCACGCAGGCTCATTTCCAGAGCGAAGGCGATCAGGGCGATCAGCAGGATGCCCAGCACCACCACGTCGGTGACCAGAAACTGCGCCGCCGATTGCACCATGAAGCCCAGGCCGCTGGTGGCGGCGATCAGTTCGGCAGCCACCAGGGTCGACCAGCCGACCCCCAGGCCAATGCGGATGCCGGTAAGGATGTCAGGCAATGCACTGGGCAAAATGACGTGGCGGATCAGTTGGGCCTTGCTTGCGCCCAGCGACTGCGCCGCGCGCAGCTTGGCCGGATCTACCGTGCGCACACCGGTGGCTGTGGCAATGGCGATGGGGGCGAAGATTGCCAGGTAGATCAGCAGCACTTTCGACAACTCGCCGATACCGCACCAGATGACGATCAGCGGCAGGTAGGCCAGCGGCGGGATGGGCCGGTAGAACTCGATCAGCGGGTCGAGAATGCCGCGGGCTACGCGGTTGTAGCCGATAGCGATGCCGACGGGTATTGCGGTCAGGGTCGCTGCCACCAGCGCCAGGCCGATGCGGCCCAGGCTTGCGCCCAGGTGCTGCCACAGGCTGGCATCCATGTAGCCTTGGGTCAGCAAGGTCCATGCCTTGGCCAGGATGTCGCCGGGCGAGGGGAGGAACAGGGGCTCTACCCAACCGGCAGCCGTCACCAGCCACCAGGCCAGTAGCAGGCTGGCCAGGGTCAGGGTGCTGATCCAGCGGGTGGACAGTGGGTGGCGTAGCGTGGCGGCTGGCCGGGTTTGGGTGTTGTGTTTGCCGGCGACCGGCAGGTCCAGGCTGCTCATGCGCGCTCCTGCAGGCTTTGGCGTTGGGAAAACACCCGCGCCAGCACATGCTCGCGGGTTTCGATGAAGGCTGGATCGGACTTGATGGCCCGGGCCGATTCGCCAGCGGCATAGCGCTGGCCGAAGTTCAGCTGCAGGCGTTCCACTACGCGTCCCGGGTTGGGCGCCAGCAGTACCAGTTCGCTGGCGAGGAACACCGCTTCTTCGATGTCGTGGGTAATCAGGAACACCGGCTTGGCGGTGCGTTGCCAAACTTGCAATAGCAGCTCTTGCATCTGCTCACGGGTGAAGGCATCGAGGGCACCGAACGGTTCATCCATCAGCAGTACCCGAGGGGCAGCCGCCAGCGCCCGGGCAAGGCCCACGCGCTGCTTCTGGCCACCGGACAATTGCCAGATACGCCGTTCGCCGAAGCCATCGAGGTCGACCAGGGTGAGCATTTCGCGGGCCTTGGCCTCACGCTGGGCGCGGGGTACGCCAGCCAGTTCGAGGCCGAAGGCGACGTTGCCCAGCACGTTCTGCCATGGCAGCAGGGCATCGTCCTGGAACACCACGCCGCGTTCTGCACCGGGGCCCTGCACCGGCACACCATCGAGGGTGATGTCACCGCCACTGGGGGCGACGAAGCCGGCGATCAGGTTGAGCAGTGAGGTCTTGCCGCTGCCGGAAGGCCCCAGGGCCACCAGCAGTTGGCGTGGTCCCAGGCTCAGGTTGATGTCGGCCAGCACCGGGGTGCTGGCGCCTGGGTACTGTGCGCTGATGCGCTCCAGCTCGAGCAAGGCCATGACGGGCTCCGGATCAGTTTGGAAGGAACTTGGCGCTGACGTACGGCGAGTAGTCCGGCAGCACTGCTTCGACTTTGCCTTGCTGCTTGAGGAAGTTGGCGGTGTCCGTCAGCGCTTGGGTGGTCGGCGCGCCCAGGGCGTTGGCCTGGTCAGCGGCCAGCGGGTAGACGTTGCCCTCCAGCAGCACCGGGATGTCGCTGGCCTTGGCACCGGACAGCTTCACCAGCTTGTCTACGTTGCCCTTGTCGGCCAGCCAGGCTTTCGGGTCCTTGCGGTAGTCGGCGTAGGCATCGAGGGTGACTTTGGCAAAGGCCTTGACCACATCAGGGTGTTTCTCGGCGAAGTCCTTGCGCACGATCCAGGCATCGAAGGTAGGCGCGCCTTTCTGGGCCAGTTCGCCGGAGGTGATCAGGACCTTGCCGTTTTCCTTGGCCACGCCCAGGGCCGGGTCCCACACGTAGGTCGCATCGATGTCGCCGCGCTTCCAGGCGGCAATGATGGCCGGCGGCGCCAGGTTGAGGATCTGTACCTTGGAAGGGTCGATATTCCAGCTTTTCAGTGCGGCAAGCAGGCTGTAATGCCCGGTGGACACGAACGGGACGGCGACCTTCTTGCCGATCAGGTCTTGCGGCGACTTGATGCTGTCACGGGCCACCAACGCTTCACCCGCGCCAATCTGGGTGGCGATGAGGAAGGTTTCAACCGGCAGCTTGCGGGTGGCGGCAGCGGCCAGCGGGCTGGAGCCCAGGTAGCCGATCTGCACGTCGCCGCTGGCCACGGCAGTGATCACGTCTGCGCCGTTATCAAATTTGCGCCAGTCGATGCTGGCCTTGCTGGCTTTTTCGTAGTCGCCATCGACCTGTGCCACTTTGGCCGGGTCGACAGTGGTCTGGTAGGCCACTGTCAGGTCGGCTGCCTGGGCCAACCAGCTGGTGCTGGCGAGGGTCAGGGCGGCGAACAGGCGCAGCGGAGCGTGCGGGATCATGGTTGAACCTCTCGTCAGGCAAGTCGGGTTGGATGACGAGAAGGCTAAATGATCTAAGAAAATTAAAATAAATAACTTTTTTGCATTAGCTTAGGAGCCAAACGCTTTAAAGCCAGGCGTTTCGCAGGCGAACAAGGGGTGAGTGCGCCATGACCCGTGGCGAAATCAGCGAGGCGTGCGAGGCGTTCTAGGCCCGATAGAACGATTTGGCATTAGGTTATGAGCAAACGTTTGCAAATAACCAAAAGTTATTAAACGAGTCGTAGCTACAACGAATTGCAGTAAAGGTTTCTAATATATTCCTTAAAAGTCTTACAAATTCATAAAACGGTCATTTTGGATTTATAGGATTGTCATTATCCTGTAGCGCAGGTGGCGTCTTAGACCAAAGTCGCGAAACGTTTAGAAACGATTGACTTAATAGTCACGCTTTGGGACTAAATCGCCCATCCCGGTGAGCGGGGCATCAGACCCCTCCGCCAGAGATACACAAAAATTAGAACGTAGAGGAGCAAAACATGTACAAGTCCAGCCTGGCTCTGGCCGTGGCACTGGGGGTTCTCGCCCAACAAGCAGGCGCTGCCGGTTTCGTTGAGGACAGCAAACTGTCGCTCAGCTCGCGCACCATGTACTTCAACAACGACAACCGTGAAGATCACGCAAGACCTGGTGCGGAGCGCCCGGATCAGCGTGAGTCGGGCCAGGGCTTCAAGCTCGACTACATCTCGGGCTTTACCCAAGGCACCGTAGGCTTCGGTGTTGATGCCCAAGCGCTGTGGGGTATTCACCTGGATGGTGGCGAGGGTTACCACAAGTCCGGCTTCTTCCCGGATGACGGCAAAGGTTCTGCAGCCCAGTGGGCTCGTTTCGGTGCCAATGCCAAGGCGCGCTTCTCCAAGACCGAAGCGCATTTCGGTAGCGCGCTCGCACCGAACCTGCCGATCCTGGTTTCCAACGATGGTCGTCTGCTGCCACAAACCTTCGAGGGTGGCACCATCCAGTCGAAGGAAATCGATAACCTGACCATCAACGCGGGTCAGCTGACCCACGCCATGGGCCGTGCTTCGAGCAACCGTACCGGTCTGTCTGTCGCCGGTTCCAATGCCGAGAGCAACAAGTTCCGCTATGGTGGCCTGGACTACAAGCTCACTCCAGACCTGACCCTGCAGTACTACTACTCGAACCTGGAAGACTTCTACAAGCAGCACTTCCTGGGCGCGACCCACGTGTTCAAGATCGCTGACGACCAGTCGTTCAAGACCGACCTGCGCTACTTCGACAGCAGCAGCGACGGCAAGAATGGCAACGACAGCGCTTACAACTTCAACAACAACGGTGGCTACGCCAAAAACACCGGCGAGATCGACAACAAGACCTGGTCCGCCATGTTCACCTATACCTTGGGTGGCCACGCGCTGATGCTCGGTCACCAGCAAGTGGGTGACGACGGTGGCTTCGTATGGTTGAACCAGGGCAGCCTGAGCAACGACAGCGGCACCTCGGAAGGTGCTGGCGGCTCCAGCTTCTACCTGTTCACCGACAGCATGATCAACCAGTTCGCCCGTGCTGGTGAAAACACCACCTTCGGTCAGTACTCCTATGACTTCGCGGCGCTGGGTGTGCCAGGCCTGAAGGCATCGGTTGCTTACCTGCGTGGTGACGATATCCGCAACAAGTCGGGCAGCGGTACCTACAATGAATGGGAACGCGATGCGCGCATCGACTACACCCTCCAGGAAGGTGCCCTCAAAGGCTTGGGCTTCAGCCTGCGCCAAGGCGTGTACCGTGGTGCCGGTGAGAGCAGTGCCGACCAGGATCAGGCTCGCTTCATCGTGAACTACACTTACAGCTTCCTGTAAGTCGTAGCCACAAAGAAAGCCTCGCCTAGTGCGAGGCTTTTTTGTGCCTGCTAGTTCGTATGCGTTATGGTTATAAATAAATCGTTATTTATTCTTTTTATTTTTAACTGAATGCAGGCAAATTGAGCCCATACGGTACAGAACCCAGCCCAGGAGCCGCAGCCCATGAGCCTCAAACTCGGCGATATCGCCCCCGATTTCGAACAGGATTCCAGCGAAGGCAAGATCCGCTTCCACGAGTGGCTGGGCAACAGCTGGGGGGTGTTGTTCTCCCACCCGGCCGACTTCACCCCGGTGTGCACCACCGAGTTGGGCCTGACCGCCAAGCTGAAGGACGAATTTGCCAAGCGCGGGGTCAAGGCCATCGCCCTGTCGGTGGACCCGGTCGACTCGCATCACAAGTGGATCGATGACATCAACGAAACACAGAATACCGTGGTCAACTTCCCGATCATTGCTGACGCTGACCGCAAAGTGTCCGACCTTTACGACCTGATCCACCCGAACGCCAGCGACACCCTGACCGTGCGCTCGCTGTTCATCATCGACCCGAATAAAAAGGTGCGCCTGACCATTACCTACCCGGCCAGTACCGGGCGCAACTTCAACGAAATTCTGCGGGTGATCGACTCGCTGCAGCTGACCGACAACCACAAGGTTGCCACACCGGGTAACTGGCAGGACGGCGATGAAGTGGTGATCGTGCCTTCGCTCAAAGACGAGGAGGAGATCAAGCAGCGCTTCCCCAAAGGTTACCGGGCGGTCAAACCCTATCTGCGCCTGACCCCTCAACCCAATCGTTAATGGATTCCTCGTTGCATTGCTCTTAGCCAAGCAGGGATTTTCGGGCCGTTTCGACGGCCCTTTTTTATGCCTGTAAAAAACGGTGGGAGCGGGCGCGCCCGCGAGGAGGTCTTTATGGGTAAAGACAATAATGGAATAAACAAATGAAAAAATATGATTTCTAGATATATGTAGCAGCTGTTAATGTCTCCTCCAACAGAACACAAGGAAGCGCAGCAATGCTGGTCGTCTCAATCGGTGGTAGCCCAAGTCTCCGTTCACGCTCCGGCGTGCTGCTCGAGCGTTCGCGCCAGTGGCTGCAGGATCGCGGCGTTGAAGTGGTGACATTCCAGGTGCGTGACTTTCCCGCCGAAGACCTGCTGCATGCCCGCTTCGACAGCCCGCATGTGCAACACTTTCAGCAGCTGGTGGCCCAGGCCGATGGCCTGATCGTCTCCACCCCGGTGTACAAGGCTTCGTTTTCCGGTGCCCTGAAAACCTTGCTTGACCTGCTGCCCGAGCGCGCCCTGGCCCACAAGATCGTGTTGCCCATCGCCACTGGCGGCAGCATCGCCCACATGCTGGCGGTGGATTACGCATTGAAGCCGGTGCTGTCGGCACTCAAGGCACAAGAGACCCTGCAAGGGATCTTTGCCGACGACAGCCAGGTGGCTTACGCAGAAGGTACAAAGCCCGCGCAGTTGGTACAGGCGCTGGAAGAACGCCTGCACGACTCGCTGGAAACCTTCCACGTCGCCCTGGCCCGTCGGCCGCGCCCCGTGGCCCCTGGCGTACTGAACGAACGTCTGATCAGCGCTCGCTGGAGCATCTGAACGGCATTACCCGCTTCACCACCTTACTCGCCCGTTAACGAGGCAAGCAGGTGCAACCCGAACCCCATTCGCACAGGAGAGCGCCATGCGCACAGTCTTCTTGCGTCGTGGTCTGGTCGCCCTGTTTGCGGCGGCTGTGTCCTTCGGCGCCATTACCCAAGCCCAGGCCGAGAGCCTGCGTATCGGTTACCAGAAATACGGCACCTTGGTGCTGCTCAAGGCCAAGGGCACGCTGGAGAAGCGTCTGGCCGAGCAGGGAGTACAGGTGCAATGGACCGAATTCCCCGGCGGCCCGCAGCTGCTTGAAGGGCTGAACGTCGGCTCCATCGATTTCGGCGTAACCGGCGAGACGCCTCCTGTGTTCGCTCAGGCCGCTGGCGCCGACCTGCTCTACGTGGCCTACGAGCCGCCAGCGCCGCACAGCGAAGCGATCCTGGTGCCCAAGGGCTCGCCGATCCAGTCGGTGAAGGACCTCAAGGGTAAAAAGGTCGTCCTCAACAAAGGCTCCAACGTGCACTACCTGCTGGTCCGCGCCCTGGAAGACGCCGGCCTCAAGTACAGCGACATCCAGCCTGTCTACCTGCCGCCAGCCGACGCCCGCGCCGCCTTCGAGCGCGGCAGCGTGGATGCCTGGGTGATCTGGGACCCTTACCAGGCCGCCGCCGAGCAGCAGCTGCAAGCGCGCACCCTGCGTGACGGCAAGGGCCTGGTCGACAACCACCAGTTCTACCTCGCCACCCGCAACTATGCGACACAGCACCCAGCGGTGATCAACACCGTGATCGAGGAAGTGCGCGCCGTGGGTGAATGGTCCCAGGCCAACCCGCAGGAGGTGACCGACCAGGTTGCCCCGCTGCTCGGCCTGCCTGCCGGCATCACCCTGACCTCTGTCAAACGCCAAGGCTACGGCGCTGCGCCGCTGACCCCAGAGGTGGTGGCCGCGCAACAGAAGATCGCCGACACCTTCCAGGCGCTCAAGCTGATACCCAAGCCGCTGAGCATCAAGGACGTGATCTGGACACCCCCTGCCAAAGTCGCTAGCGCGCCTTGATTGACTGCCAGTGCCGGGGCGCCGCTCCGGCTAGAGCCACCCTTGAGGAGACGACTCCAATGAGCCTTAACATTTTCTGGTTCCTCCCCACCCACGGTGACGGCAAGTACCTGGGCACTTCCGAAGGCGCACGTGCGGTCGACCACGGTTACCTGCAGCAGATCGCGCAGGCTGCTGACCGCCTTGGTTTTGGTGGGGTGCTGATCCCGACCGGGCGTTCCTGCGAGGACTCCTGGCTGGTGGCCGCGTCGCTGATCCCCGTGACCCAGCGCCTGAAGTTCCTTGTAGCCCTGCGCCCGGGCATCATTTCGCCGACCGTGGCAGCACGTCAGGCGGCCACCCTCGATCGCTTGTCCAATGGCCGTGCGCTATTCAACCTGGTGACCGGTGGTGATCCGGACGAGCTGGCGGGTGACGGCCTGCACCTGAACCACCAGGAGCGCTACGAAGCCTCGGTCGAGTTCACCCGTATCTGGCGCAAGGTGCTGGAAGGCGAAAACGTCGATTACGACGGTAAGCACATCCAGGTAAAAGGCGCCAAGCTGCTCTACCCGCCGATTCAGCAACCACGCCCATCGCTGTATTTCGGCGGCTCGTCCGAGGCCGCTCAGGACCTGGCGGCCGAGCAGGTCGAGCTGTACCTGACCTGGGGCGAGCCACCGGCAGCCGTTGCCGAGAAGATCGCACAGGTGCGCGAAAAAGCGGCTGCTCAAGGGCGCGAAGTACGCTTCGGTATCCGCCTGCACGTGATCGTGCGGGAAACCAACGAAGAGGCTTGGGCCGCCGCCGAGCGCCTGATCTCGCACCTGGACGATGACACCATCTCCCGCGCCCAGGCCTCGCTGGCGCGTTTCGATTCGGTGGGCCAGCAACGCATGGCTGCCCTGCACGGCGGCAACCGCGACAACCTGGAGGTCAGCCCCAACCTGTGGGCAGGTGTTGGCCTGGTACGGGGCGGCGCGGGTACCGCGCTGGTGGGCGACGGCCCGACTGTGGCAGCACGGGTCAAGGAATATGCCGACTTGGGCATCGATACCTTCATCTTCTCGGGTTATCCACATCTGGAAGAGTCTTACCGCGTGGCGGAGCTGCTGTTCCCGCACCTTGATGTGCAGCGCCCAGAGCAGCCGAAAACCGGTGGTTATGTAAGCCCGTTCGGCGAAATGGTGGCCAACGACATCCTGCCCAAATCTGTGTCGCAGAGCTGAGGGCCTGGCCATGAGTCGTGCAACTTCCTCCAACCTGACCCAGCGCCTGGCGCCGTGGGCGCTGCCGGTGCTGCTGTTGGCAATATGGCAACTGGCCGTCAGCGCTGGCTGGCTGTCGACGCGTATCCTGCCGGCACCTAGCGCAGTGGTAAGCGCGGGCGTCGAGCTGGTGCGCAGCGGCGAAATCTGGACCCACCTGGCCATCAGCGGTTGGCGTGCAGGCCTGGGCTTTGTCATCGGCGGCAGCATCGGCCTGGTACTGGGCTTCATCACCGGCTTGTCGAATTGGGGTGAACGCCTGCTCGACAGCTCGGTACAGATGATCCGCAACGTGCCGCACCTTGCGCTCATACCGCTGGTGATTCTGTGGTTCGGTATCGACGAGTCGGCAAAGATCTTTCTGGTCGCGCTGGGCACGTTGTTCCCGATCTACCTGAACACCTACCACGGCATTCGCAACGTTGACCCAGCGTTGGTGGAAATGGCGCGCAGTTACGGCTTGTCCGGCTTCGGCCTGTTCCGCCAGGTGATCCTGCCGGGGGCGCTGCCTTCGATCCTGGTGGGCGTGCGTTTCGCCTTGGGCTTCATGTGGCTGACGCTGATTGTTGCCGAAACCATTTCGGCCAACGCTGGCATCGGTTACCTGGCAATGAATGCTCGCGAATTTCTTCAAACCGACGTGGTAGTGCTGGCCATCGTCCTGTATGCCGTACTCGGCAAGCTTGCCGACCTTGCGGCCCGGGGCCTGGAGCGCGTGTGGCTGCGCTGGCACCCGGCCTATCAAGTTGCCAGGAAGGAGGGCGCATGACCGTGCTCAAGGAACAGCCACCACGCCTGCTGCGTGGCACCCCGCTGGCCTCCAAGGGCCTGCGCAAGACTTTTGGTCAACGCGAAGTTCTGAAGGGTATCGACCTGCACATTCCGGCCGGCCAGTTCGTGGCCATCGTCGGCCGCAGCGGCTGCGGCAAGAGCACTTTGCTGCGGCTACTGGCCGGGTTGGACCAGCCCACTGCCGGGCAGCTACTGGCGGGTGCCGCGCCGCTGGAAGAGGCCCGTGAAGAAACCCGCCTGATGTTCCAGGACGCGCGGCTGCTGCCGTGGAAGAAGGTGATCGACAACGTTGGCCTTGGGCTGTCTGGCGACTGGCGCCCGCGTGCGCTGGAGGCCTTGGATGCGGTTGGCCTGGCCGACCGCGCCAACGAATGGCCGGCAGCGCTCTCGGGAGGCCAGAAGCAGCGCGTGGCTTTGGCCCGAGCCTTGATTCACCAGCCCCGCCTGCTGCTGCTGGACGAGCCACTGGGGGCGCTGGATGCATTGACCCGTATCGAGATGCAGCAACTGATCGAACGCCTGTGGCGTCAGCACGGCTTCACTGTGCTGCTGGTCACCCACGACGTCAGCGAGGCGGTTGCCGTGGCTGACCGGGTGATCCTGATTGAGGACGGCGAGGTCGGGCTCGACCTCACTGTTGACCTGGCACGGCCCCGGGCGCGTGGTTCGCACCGTCTGGCCGCGCTGGAAAGCGAAGTGCTCAACCGTGTTCTGTCCACCCCGGGCACTGCGCCCGAGCCGGATCCTGTAGCCCCTCTGCCCACGCAACTGCGCTGGGCGCACTGAATCCCAAAAGCCAAAAGGAAGCAAACCATGACTATCAAAGCCATCAATGTTCGTAACCAGTTCAAAGGTACTGTGAAAGAAATCCTCGAAGGCCCGGTACTGTCGGAAATTGACGTGCAGACGGCTTCGGGTATCGTCACTTCGGTGATTACCACCCGTTCCGTGCGTGAGCTGGAGTTGCAAGTGGGCAGTGAAGTGATTGCCTTTGTGAAGTCGACTGAAGTGTCTATCGCCAAGCTGTGATGCGGCGGGTCGATATTGGGGCTGCTTTGCAGCCCTTCGCGGGCAAGCCCGCTCCCACAGATACTTCGCAAGCTCCAGGGGGCGCGCGGGCTCTGTGGGAGCGGGCTTGCCCGCGAAGGGCCGCCAAGCGGCCCCAGATTTCTCAGCGGGAACGCTTGGCCAGAAACGGCGGCAGGTACAACCCTAGATACGCCTCGAACACCCGCTTGCCTTCCTCGGCCATGCGCGGGGTGATCGCCTCGTGCAACTGTACCGACCGCGCATACACCCGGTCGCTCAATTCCATGGCCAAGGCAAACACGTCCACATCCAGTGGCATCACCGGCAGGTGAAAATGCTGGTCGAACAACGTGTGCATCAAGTCGCCCAGTTCCATGTCGTGCTGCCGGTCGGCCTGCACCACCTCGCTCAGGCCATGCTGCGCCAGGATCAACTGCCGCGCCGCTGCATCCTCGTGATAGATATCAAGCATGCGTTGTTCGATCAGCCGTGACAGTTCGTGCCAGGTGCTGAACGCGCTGCTGTCGATCGGAGCGCTCAGGGCTTCGCGAAACGCCCGGTGCACATCTGCAGTAAGTGCCTCCAGCAAGGCCGGCACGCTGGCGAAAAAGTGATACACCGACGAAGGCGGAATCTGCGCCCGCTCGGCCACGCTGTAGATAGACAGTGCTGCCACCCCTTGCTCGGCCAACAGCTCACGCGCAGCCGCCAGGATCGCCTCGATCCTGGCCTGGCTGCTGGCGCGCGGTTTGCGCGGGGTGGTGGTGCGGTTCATCAGCTGCTGATTGCCAGGATGCTGGCCTGGTAGGCGCCGACGAACAAGTCGAAATCACCGACTTCGTCTCGCTCCAGCTCGGACTGCCTGGCGAGCGACTCGCGGGCCAGCGTCTCGAATGCTTGCTGCTTTTCGTTGCTCAGCGGTTGCTCGCGGAAAGTCTCGGCGTGCACACGGCTCTGGCGCAGCGAGAACTGGACGAAACTCTCGTCATGCTCGGTCATGCGTGCCAGCACCTGGGCCGACGGGGTCAGCGAGGTGTCGTCGACCTTGGCCTGCTGCGCATCCAGGGCCTTGGCGTGCTCATCAGAACCTTGCGCCTGGTCGAGCAGATTGGCCAATTGGCGGATACGCTCGATCAGCTCGCTGGCCCAGTCTTTCAGGCTGATCGGCTGGCCATTGCGGTGCAACTCCAGGCCCGGACGACGACCTTCCTTGACCACGGTCAGGAAGTTGCTGGTGCACTGGCCGCACTCACCGTTGTCCAGTTGCGGGCTGTCTTCCAAGGCGCAGAACAGCAGGAATGCGTCGAGGAAGCGCGCCTCGGTCAGGTCGATACCGACCGGCAGAAACGGGTTGATGTCCAGGCAACGCACTTCCACATACTGCACGCCCCGCGAGGTCAGGGCCTGGATCGGCCGCTCGCCGGTGTAGGTGACGCGCTTGGGGCGGATGTTCGAGTAGTACTCGTTTTCGATCTGCAGAATGTTGGTGTTCAGCTGAACCCACTCGCCATCCACATGCGTGCCGATTTCAACGTAAGGCGGGTAGGGCGTGCCAACGGCCTTGCGCAGGCTGTCGGTGTAGCTGGCCAGGTTGTTGTAGCAGGGCGTCAGGCCGGCCTGGGCGTTGCTCTGGTAACCCAGGTCGCTCATGCGCAGGCTGGTGGCATAAGGCAGGAACAGGGTTTCGGCATCCAGCTCTTCGAGCTGGTGCGGGCGGCCACGCAGGAAGCCTTTGTCCAGGGCCGGCGAGGCGCCGAACAGGTACATCAGCAGCCAGCTGTAGCGGCGGAAGTTACGAATCAGCGCGATGTAGGCCGACGACTGGTAGTCGCGGTCATTTTCCGTACTGCCTTCGGCTTCGCGCAGCAGTGGCCAAAGCGCTTCGGGCAGCGAGAAGTTGTAATGAATACCGGCGATGCACTGCATGGTGCGGCCGTAACGCAGGGCCAGGCCCTTGCGGTAGACGTGTTTGAGCTTGCCGATATTCGAGCTGCCGTACTCGGCGATCGGGATGTCCTCCTCGGCCGGCAGCGTGCACGGCATCGACGGGCTCCACAGGTATTCGTCGCCCAGCTTGCTGTAGACGAAACGGTGGGTCTCTTCGAGGCTTTCGAGCACCTTGGCCGGATCGGCCAGGGCTGGGGTGATGAACTCCAGCAGCGACTCGGAATAGTCGGTGGTGATCTGCTCGTTGGTCAGCGCCGATCCCAGTGCTTCCGGATGCGGGGTCTGGGCCAGGCGACCTTCATCGGTCACGCGCAGGCATTCGCGCTCAATACCGTGCAGGCACTGCTTGAGCAGGGGGAGATTGGCGCCGAGCAGGCTCAGGCGGCGGTTGAGGAGTTCGCTCAAGATGTATTCCTTCACGCGTCAGTCGCCCCAATATGGGGGTAGAGATAACGGTCTACAAGGGTAGGAAGAAAGGAACTGGCGTTGTCGCCTGGTTTACGCGGTTCCAGCAGTGCCAGCGCACTGCTGAAAATACCGCAGATACTGCTTGGTGAGCTAGAGAACCGCGAAGGTTCCTTGCGCTTTGGCCACCAGCTTGTCGCCCTGAACTACGTCGGCGTCGACCACCAGGGTGCGCCGCCCAGCGTGCAGCACGCGGGCGGTGCACAGCACTTCGCCGTCGCTGACGGCACGCATGTAGTTGATCTTGCACTCGATGGTGACGCTTTGCTGGTCAAAGCCATGGCTGGCCGAGCAGGCCAGGCCCATGGCGATATCCACCAGGCTGAAGATCGCCCCGCCGTGCAGCTTCTGGCCACGGTTGCGCAACTGGGGCTCCAGCGCCAGCGCTACCTCGGCAACACCTGTGTCCAGGTGTTGCAGGCGGCAGCCCAGCAGTTGGCTGAAGGCGCTTTCGACGTATTCGCGTGGTACGTCCATTACTTCTTCTTCAATTGCTTGGCGTTGGCGAACAGCGAGGCCATGGCGTTGTTGGCCGGCGCAGCCGTGGCGGTTTCACGCTGGCGCGGTGCCTGCTGCTGGCGGCTGCCACCATTGCCGCGGTTACCACCGCGGTTGCCTTCGACCTTCTCGCCCGGGGTGTCGCTCATGCGCATGGACAGGCCGACGCGTTTGCGCGGGATGTCCACTTCCATGACCTTGACCTTGACCACATCGCCGGCCTTGACCGCTTCACGCGGGTCTTTGACGAACTTCTCCGACAGCGCCGAGATATGCACCAGGCCGTCCTGGTGCACGCCGATGTCGACGAAGGCACCGAAGTTGGTAACGTTGGTCACCACGCCTTCGAGGATCATGCCCGGTTCCAGGTCCTTGAGGTCTTCGACGCCGTCCTGGAAGGTGGCGGTCTTGAACTCCGGACGCGGGTCGCGGCCGGGCTTGTCCAGCTCTTGCAGGATGTCGGTGACAGTTGGCAGGCCGAAGGTTTCGTCGGTGAACTTTTTCGGGTCCAGGCGCTTGAGGAAGCTGCTGTCACCAATCAGCGAGCGGATGTCGCGGTCGGTATCGGCAGCAATGCGCTGCACCAGCGGGTAAGCCTCAGGGTGCACCGCAGAGGCGTCCAGCGGGTTGTCGCCGTTCATCACACGCAGGAAGCCGGCGGCCTGCTCGAAGGTTTTCTCACCCAGGCGGCTAACCTTTTTCAGCGCTGCACGGGTGGCAAACGGACCATTGGCATCGCGGTGGGCGACGATGTTCTGTGCCAGCGTGGCATTGAGGCCGGAGATGCGCGTCAGCAGCGCCACCGAAGCGGTGTTCACGTCCACGCCCACGGCGTTCACACAGTCCTCGACCACCGCGTCCAGGCCACGTGCCAGTTTCAGCTGGGACACGTCGTGCTGGTACTGGCCGACACCGATTGATTTCGGATCGATCTTCACCAGTTCGGCCAGCGGATCCTGCAGGCGGCGGGCGATCGACACGGCGCCGCGGATCGACACGTCCAGGTCCGGGAACTCGCGGGCGGCCAGTTCCGATGCCGAGTACACCGAAGCACCGGCTTCGGAGACCATGATCTTGGTGATTTTCAGGGCTGGATATTTCTTGACCAGCTCGGCCACCAGCTTGTCGCTTTCGCGGCTGGCGGTACCGTTGCCGATGGCGATCAGCTCCACCGAGTGTTTGGCGCACAGTGCGGCCATGATGGAAATGGTGCGGTCCCAGTCGTTCTTCGGCGCGTGCGGGTAGACCGTGGTGTGGTCCAGCAGTTTGCCGGTTGCGTCGACCACGGCGATCTTGCAGCCCGTACGCAGGCCTGGGTCGAAGCCCAGGGTGGCGCGCGGACCGGCCGGGGCGGCCAGCAGCAGATCGTGCAGGTTGTGGGCGAACACGTTGATCGCCTCGCCTTCGGCATTGTCACGCAGCTCGCCGAACAGGTCGGTTTCCAGGTGGGTGTACAGCTTGACCTTCCAGGTCCAGCGCACCACTTCTCCCAGCCACTTGTCGGCGGGTCGGCTGCGGTTTTCGATGCCGACGTGGTTGCCGATCATCAGTTCGCACGGGTGCAGGGTGCCGGGCAGTTCTTCGCCGACCTTCAGCGAGACGCTCAACACGCCTTCGTTGCGCCCGCGGAAGATCGCCAGGGCACGGTGCGATGGCGCCGTGCGCAGCAGCTCGTCATGAGCGAAGTAGTCGCGGAACTTGGCGCCTTCTTCTTCCTTGCCAGCCACGACGCGGGCGCTGAGCACGGCTTCCTGCTTGAGATAGCTGCGCAGCTTGTCGAGCAGGGCGGCGTCTTCGGCAAAGCGCTCCATCAGGATGTATTTGGCGCCTTCCAGCGCGGCCTTGACGTCGGCCACGCCCTTTTCGACGTTGACGAAGCGTGCGGCTTCGCTTTCCGGGGCCAGGGTCGGGTCGTTGAACAGGCCATCGGCCAGTTCGCCGAGGCCGGCTTCCAGGGCGATCTGGCCCTTGGTGCGGCGTTTCTGCTTGTAGGGCAGGTAAAGGTCTTCGAGGCGGGTCTTGGTGTCGGCCAGCTTGATCTCGCGGGCCAGTTCCGGGGTCAGCTTGCCCTGTTCCTCGATACTGGAAAGGATGCTGGCGCGGCGCTCGTCGAGTTCGCGCAGGTAGCGCAGGCGCTCTTCCAGGTGGCGCAACTGAGTGTCGTCAAGGCTACCGGTCACTTCCTTGCGGTAGCGGGCGATGAAGGGCACGGTCGAGCCTTCGTCCAACAGGCTCACGGCCGCCTCGACCTGCTGCGGGCGTACGCCCAGTTCCTCGGCGATACGGCTGTTGATGCTGTCCATGTAAACCACCTGACATTTGTGAATACGGGGGTCGCCTGTGGGCTTTTTGCCCGGCGGCGCTGGATGAAAGCCGCGCATTATACCCATCGCAAACGGCTTGCGGTGATGGCGCCCGGCCAGCCGGAACTGGCGCCGGGGGAAAAATCTGCTAACAATGCTCACGCAACGTGCAGCAATGGCTACGCCATAATGCGCGGCGATATCAGAGGAGTTATTCATGACCGGCACGCCAAACACCGCTGAAGGTGACAAGATTCTCATCGTCGACGACGATCCGGGGCTTAGCAGCCTGCTGGAACGTTTCTTCACCAGCAAGGGCTACCGTGCCCGTGCAGTGCCCAACACCGAGCAGATGGATCGCCTGCTGCAGCGCGAGGTGTTCAACCTGGTGGTGCTCGACCTGATGCTGCCAGGCGAGGATGGTCTGTCCGCCTGCAAGCGCCTGCGCCAGCAGAACAACCAGATCCCGATCATCATGCTGACCGCCAAGGGCGACGAGCTCAGCCGCATCAAGGGCCTGGAGCTGGGCGCCGACGACTACCTGGGCAAACCGTTCAACCCGGACGAACTGATGGCCCGGGTCAAGGCGGTGCTGCGTCGCCAGGCGCCGAGCGTGCCGGGAGCGCCGGGCAGCGAAGACGAGTCGGTCACCTTTGGCGACTATGAGCTGTCGCTGGCCACCCGCGAGCTCAAGCGCGGCAACGAAGTGCACATGCTCACCACCGGCGAGTTCGCCGTGCTCAAGGCCCTGGTGATGCACGCCCGTGAGCCGTTGACCCGCGACAAGCTGATGAACCTGGCGCGCGGCCGCGAATGGGATGCGCTGGAGCGCTCCATCGATGTGCAGATCTCACGCCTGCGTCGCATGATCGAGCCGGACCCGTCCAAGCCGCGTTACATCCAGACCGTCTGGGGCGTCGGCTACGTGTTCGTACCGGACGGAAACGCCGGAAAATGATGCCTGAACGTCGATGAAAACACCGCTCTGGTTTCCGCAAAGTTTCTTCGCCCGCACCCTGTGGCTGGTGTTGATCGTCGTTCTGTTCTCCAAGGCGCTGACCCTGGTCTACCTGCTGATGAACGAGGACGTGCTGGTCGACCGTCAGTACAGCCATGGTGTAGCGCTGACCTTGCGCGCCTATTGGGCCGCCGACGAAGAAAACCGCGACAAGATCGCCGAGGCGGCAGGTCTTATCCGGGTGACCGGCTCGGGTGTGCCCGAAGGCGAGCAGCATTGGCCCTACAGTGAAATCTACCAACGGCAGATGCAGGCCGAGCTGGGTGACGACACCGAAGTGCGGCTGCGCATTCATGCACCGCCCGCGTTGTGGGTCAATGCGCCAAGCCTGGGTCCGGGTTGGCTGAAAGTGCCGCTGTACCCGCACCCATTGCGTGGGCAGAAGATCTGGAACGTGCTGGGCTGGTTCCTGGCCATTGGCTTGTTGTCCACAGCATCGGCGTGGATTTTTGTGCGTCAGCTCAACCAGCCGCTCAAACGCTTGGTGTTCGCCGCCCGCCAGCTTGGCCAGGGGCGCAGTGTGCGCCTGCCGATCAGCGATACCCCCAGCGAGATGACCGAGGTGTACAAGGCGTTCAACCAGATGGCCGAGGATGTCGAGCAGGCCGGGCGCGAGCGCGAGTTGATGCTGGCCGGGGTTTCCCACGACTTGCGCACGCCACTGACGCGCCTGCGTCTGTCGCTGTCCTTGCTGAACAGCGACAACGAGCTGAGCGATGACATGGTTCGCGATATCGAGGACATGGACGCGATTCTCGATCAGTTCCTGGCCTTCATCCGCGATGGCCGTGACGAGCCGGTGGAGGAGGTCGACCTTGCTGACTTGGTGCGTGAGGTGGTGGCTCCGTACAACCAGCCGGAAGAGCGTGTGCGCCTGTGCCTGGAGCCGATTCCACCGTTCCCGCTGCGCCGGGTTTCGCTCAAGCGCATGTTGGGCAACCTGATCGGCAACGCCCTGCACCATGCTGGCAAGGGGGTCGAGGTGGCTGCCTATGTGTCAGGTGACGAGAGTGCGCCGTATGTGGTGCTCAGTGTGCTGGACCGGGGCACCGGTATTGACGAGTCGGAGCTGGAAACCATCTTCAACCCGTTCATTCGCGGTGACCGGGCGCGGGGCGGCAAGGGCACCGGGTTGGGGCTGGCGATCGTCAAGCGGATTGCTGCGCAACATGGCGGGAACGTGGAGTTGCGTAACCGGTCTGGCGGCGGGATCGAGGCGCGGGTCAGGTTGCCGCTGGGGCTGCTGCTGCCGCGTAATGCTGTGTGAGGCTCACTGGCCTCTTCGCGGTTAAAGCCGCTCCTACAGGGACTCTGCAATACCTGTGGCAGCGGCTTAGCCGCGAAGAGGCGGGCACAGGCTTGAATCAGCCTTTGCCCTTGGTCCGGGTCTGATTGGGCCCGCCATTCTTCTCCAGGTGCTCGATGATCATCCCGGCGACGTTCTTGCCGGTGGTGACTTCGATGCCCTCCAGCCCTGGCGACGAGTTTACCTCCATCACCAACGGCCCGTGGTTGGAACGCAGGATATCCACACCCGCCACGCTCAACCCCATTACCTTGGCCGCCCGAATGGCGGTGATGCGCTCTTCTGGGGTGATTTTTATCAGGCTGGCGACGCCACCCCGGTGCAGGTTGGAGCGGAACTCGCCCGGTTTGGCCTGACGCTTCATCGAGGCAATTACTTTGTCGCCTACCACGAAGCATCGGATATCTGCGCCACCGGCCTCCTTGATGTACTCCTGCACCATGATGTTCTGCTTGAGGCCCATGAACGCTTCGATCACCGACTCGGCCGCCTGGGGCGTTTCGCACAGCACCACGCCAATGCCCTGGGTGCCTTCCAGTACCTTGATCACCAGCGGGGCACCGTTGACCATCTGGATCAAGTCGGGGATGTCGTCCGGCGAGTGGGCGAAACCGGTGATCGGCAGGCCTATGCCGCGCCGCGACAACAGCTGCAACGAGCGCAGCTTGTCGCGCGAGCGGGCAATGGCTACCGACTCGTTGAGCGGGTAGACGCCCATCATTTCGAACTGGCGCAGCACCGCGCAGCCATAGAACGTAACCGAAGCACCTATGCGCGGGATCACGGCATCGAAGCCTTCCAGCGGCTTGCCGCGGTAGTGGATCTGCGGCTTGTGGCTGGCAATGTTCATGTAGGCCCGCAGGGTATCGATCACCACCATTTCGTGGCCACGCTGGGTACCGGCTTCGACCAGGCGGCGGGTGGAATACAGACGCGGATTGCGCGACAGCACAGCGATCTTCATGCAGCACCTGTGACAGGGGAAAGGGTGGCCGGGAAGGCCGGTTTGTCTTGTACGTATTTCAGGCCTGGGTTCACTACCAGCTGGCCGTGTATCAGGGCCTTGGAGCCAAGCAACAGGCGGTAGCGCATGTTCTTGCGGCAGGCCAGGGTGAACTCCACCTCCCACACACCATCACCCAGCGCCAGTGACGTGCGGATGACGTAGCGGGTCTGGGCGTGGCCGTTGGAGCTTTTGATGGTCTTCATCGTCACCAACGGTGCCTCGCAGCGGCGGTGGCGCAACTGCACCACCGAGCCCAGGTGCGCAGTGAAGCGAACCCAGGGCTGGCCGTCGCGCTCGAAGGGTTCCACTTCGGTGGCATGCAGGCTCGACGTGCTGGCACCGGTGTCGATCTTGGCGCGCAGCCCGGCCACGCCGAGGTCAGGCAGGGCGACCCACTCGCGCAGGCCGATCACAGTCAAATGGTCAAATGTCTTCACGAAGCGCACCCTGCGAATGAGGTGGAGAACTTTAAGCACGGCGGGGACTTTTTGCATCCGTATGTGAAGGTAGTACAGTTCGATGAAAGACAGAATCCGAGGTAACGGGATGGCACAAAAAGCCGAAGACGACGACAAGGTTCGCCTGGACAAATGGTTGTGGGCGGCGCGCTTCTACAAGACGCGAGCGCTGGCCAAGGCGGCGATCGAGAGTGGCAAGGTGCATTGCCGGGGCGAGCGTTGCAAGCCGGGCAAAGAGCCGCGGGTGGGCGACGAGTTCGTGCTGCGTACCGGCTTCGATGAGCGCACGGTGGTGGTGAAGGCGCTGTCGGTGGTGCGTCGTGGTGCCCCAGAGGCGCAGGCGTTGTACGAGGAAACCGAAGAAAGTGTGCGTCGCCGTGAACAGGCGGCTGAGATGCGTAAGGCCGGGGCCATGGGCGTGACCACCGATGGCCGGCCGACCAAGAAGCAGCGGCGGCAGATTCACCAGCTGCATGGAAGTTACGATTGAATGGGGCTGCTGCGCAGCCCCAGGAATCTAGCGCAACACCGCCATTCGTCCGACCAGCGGTAACGTGGACAGCAGCTTGAACAACGGCGCTGTCCAGCGCATCAACGCCTCGCTGCCTTTGGCCGCCAGGGGCGTGTAGTAGCTCCAGCCCAACGCCAGTACGGCCATCAGCAAGCCGCCGATGTAGTCGTCCTGCCCCCAGTGGGCACCGGCCACCAGGCGCGGCAGCATGAACAGCGCTGCGAGCCCCCAGACCACCAGGTATTGCACAAGGCGGCGGCTGAACACGCTCATGAACAGCGCCCAGATCAGCAGCACCGAGGCGTGATCACCCGGGAAACTTTTGCTGGAACGGTCCTTGAGTTCCCAGGCCGCCTCCAGGTTCGGGTAATAGTCACTCAGGTGCACGACGTCGTCGAAGATCATCGATGGGCTCTTGTGTTGCCACCCGGCTGCATCCACCCACTTGGAAAACAGCGCGCGAATCACCACTAAGAGGAGTAGCGTGACCAGAAAGCCGAAAAATGCCTGGCGAACCTGAGCGGCCTTGAACACCCAGTCACCACGAATGAGCACAGCGAGCAGGATCAGGCAGACGACGATGTCGAACGGGCGTAGGCTGCCGATGGTCCAGATGTAGCGCCAGGTGGTGCTATCGGCCAGCGGCGCGTTCAGGCTGCGGAACAGCCACTCGTCGAAAGTCAGGCACAGGATCTGGCCAAAAGGCCATAACCAGAAACACAGTAGAGCGATGGGAAGCAGCGTACAGGCTGCCAATGGCCCCCAGGACCACCTTGCTTGGAACAGTGGTCGATTGTCCATAAAATACCTCTATTGCAAACAGGAATCGGAGCGCCTTGTGAGCGCTCTGTCACGGGTTCTCGCCGATTCTCGACAACCCTTGTAACCATTTTGTCATCATTTTTTAGATAGCCGAAACCTATGAGCGATTTGCCTGATACAGATTTCACCCAACGTTTCATCTTCGACGAGCGCGATGTGCGCGGCGAGTGGGTGTCTCTCGATGACAGCTACGCCGCAGTGTTGGCGCGTCATGAGTACCCCCAGCCGGTCAAGGTGCTGCTCGGTGAGTTGATGGCCGCCACCGCCTTGCTGGTGGGTGCGATGAAGTTCGATGGCTTGCTGATTCTGCAGGCGCGCTCGGCTGGGCCGATTCCGCTGCTGATGGTGGAATGCTCCAGCGAACGCGAGATCCGCGGCATGGCCCGCTACGAAGCGGACCAGATTTCGGCTGATGCCACCCTGTCGCAGCTGATGCCCGACGGCCACCTGACCCTGACCATCGACCCGGTCAAGGGCCAGCGCTACCAGGGGACCGTCGACCTCGATGGCGCCAACCTGTCGGAATGCTTCACCAACTACTTCGTCCAGTCGCAGCAGCTCAATACCCGTTTCTGGCTCAATGCCGCAGGCGGCAAGGCCCGAGGGCTGTTGCTGCAGCAACTGCCGCGTGATCGCCAGCCGGATGATGAAGAGCGCGAAGACAGCTGGCAGCACGTGGTGGCCCTGGCCAAGACGCTCAAGCCTGAAGAGTGGACAGAGGGCAACGAAACCCTGCTGCACCGCCTGTACCACGAAGACGCCGTGCGCCTGTTCGATATCCAGCCACTGCGCTTCAATTGCAGCTGTTCGCGGGAACGCTCCGGCAATGCGCTGGTCAGTCTGGGCGAGCACGACGCCAAGGCGCTGGTGGACGAATGTGGCGGGACGGTAGAGATCGATTGCCAGTTCTGCAACGAGCGCTACTTCTTCGATGCCAGCGATGTGGCGCAACTGTTTGCGGGTGGCGGTACTGACGTGGCCTCAGAAACTCGTCACTGAAACGTTAAATCACAGGATAATCTCCTGTCGAATTGCGCAAAAGCGCAGTTCTGACAGGAGGGGCCTACTTTTTTTGGGCGTTTCTGGCATAATCCGGCCACTTTTTTCGCTGTAGTAGTTTTTTCAAGACAACTACAAAACGTTTGGAGCACTCGGCCTCGGGCCGGATGGGGTATCTCATGACGCAAGCCAACAACACCGTGTACACCGACCTGAGCGTCGATGAGCTGGTAAAAGAAGCGCTGCAACGCGGTGAAGGCGTACTAGCCGATACTGGCGCACTGGTCGTGGAGACTGGTCACCGTACTGGCCGCTCGCCGGCTGACCGTTTCATCGTCGAAGAACCTTCCACCCAGGACGCCATTTCCTGGGGCCCGATCAACCGCAAGTTCCCGGCTGACAAGTTCGATGCCCTGTGGGCTCGCGTCGAGGCGTTCAACAACGCCCAGGATCACTTCGTTTCCTATGTTCACGTAGGGGCCGCAGCCGAGCACTACCTGCCGGTGAAGATGACCACCCAGACTGCCTGGCAGAACCTGTTCGGTCGTTGCCTGTTCATCAACCCGGAGCAGTTCAACCCGGCTGGCCGCGACCAGTGGCAGATCCTCAACGTCGCCAACTTCGTGTGCGAGCCTGAGCGTGACGGCACCAACTCCGACGGTTGCGTGATCATCAACTTCGCCCAGAAGAAAGTGCTGATCGCTGGCATGCGCTACGCCGGCGAAATGAAGAAAGCCATGTTCTCGGTGCAGAACTTCCTGCTGCCGGCTGCCGACGTACTGCCAATGCACTGCGCAGCCAACATCGGCGAAGAAGGCGATGTGACCTTGTTCTTCGGCCTGTCCGGTACTGGCAAGACCACCCTTTCGGCTGACGAAAGCCGTTACCTGATCGGTGACGACGAGCACGGTTGGGGCGAAGGCGTTGTCTTCAACATGGAAGGCGGCTGCTACGCCAAGTGCATCGACCTGTCCGAAAAGAACGAGCCGGTCATCTGGAAAGCCATCAAGCACGGCGCAGTACTGGAAAACGTCGTTCTCGACGCCAACAAGCACGCCGACTACACCGACGTCAGCCTGACTCAGAACAGCCGTGCGGCCTACCCGCTGGAGCACGTTGCCAAGCGTTCGGAAGCGAACCTGGGCGGCGAGCCTAACGCAGTGATCTTCCTCACCTGCGACCTGACAGGTGTTCTGCCTCCGGTTTCGATCCTGAACAACGAGCAGGCGGCCTACCACTTCCTGTCCGGCTACACCGCGCTGGTCGGTTCCACTGAAATGGGCTCGGGCGGCGGCATCAAGTCGACCTTCTCCACCTGCTTCGGCGCACCGTTCTTCCCGCGTCCGGCTGGCGAGTACGCTGAGCTGCTGATCAAGCGTATCAACGGTTTCAACTCCAAGGTCTACCTGGTCAACACCGGCTGGACCGGTGGTGGCTACGGCGTTGGCAAGCGCTTCAGCATCCCCACCACCCGTGCCGTGATCGCTGCCATCCAGAGCGGCGCACTGGTCGGTGCCGAAACCGAGCACCTGGACATCATCAACCTGGATGTGCCGAAGGCCGTTCCGGGCGTTGAAACCGAACTGCTCAACCCGCGCACCAACTGGGCTGACAAAGCGGCCTACGACGAGGCTGCCAAAGGTCTGGCCAAGCTGTTCATCGAAAACTTCAAGAAGTTCGAAGTTTCCGACGCCATCAAAGCCGCTGGCCCGCAGCTGTAAGCCGAGCTCAGCCGCAACGAGAAAGCCGCCCCCAGGGGCGGCTTTTTTGTGGATGCGGGATTACCCGCGAAAAGGCTGGACCTGCTGGCCAATGTCCACCCGCGATTCACCGTCGCAGCCGCCATCGTATTCGCGGGTAAACCCGCTCCTACATACTGATTGGTGGTGAGCACAGGCCGTTGTAGGAGCGGGCTTGCCCGCGAAGGGGCCCGCATAGGCAGCGAAAGTCTGGTTTTTCTGTTTCACTGTCAGCATCCATTGCGAAGACAAGAGCCAGCCAGATGACCGAAGCCCCTCAGCGCACTGCCTTCTCCCACTTCCACCCGATCCTCACCCGCCCCCAGGACAACGACCTGAACGGCCACATCGCCGGTGCAACGGTGCACGGTTTTTTTGAAACCGCGATCCAGGCGTTTCTCGTCGAGCAGGCTGAACTGGACCTGCGGCACGGTGAACTGGCCGCCTTCGTGGTCAGTTCGGCTGCGGATTTCTACGCGCTACCGGGCTTCCCGGATTTGTTGGAGGTGGGGTTGGGAGTGACGCGTCTGGCGGGCAGCACGGTAGAGTACCGGCTGGCGCTGTATCGCCCGGGCGAACCGGAGGCGTGCGCAGCAGGCACGGTAGTGCAGGTGTTCATCGAACGCGACAGTGGCCGGCCTGTGGCGTTGCCAGAGGCGCTGCAGGTTATCCTGTCCGGCCTCATGCTGGAGCGGCAGGCATAAAAAAGCCCCGCTGGCAGGGGCGGGGCTTTTGTTGCCGGGGGCAGGGCCCTCAGGCGTTAGTCGCGCCAGTGGCGCTTGTGCTTGCGGTGGCCATAGTGGTGACCACGGTCCCAGTGACGACGGTCGTCGTCGTAGCCGCGACGATAGCGGCGGCCATCGCGGTAATCGTCTTCGTCGGCCTCTTTGCCCAGGTAGTTACCCAGCGCACCACCGGCACCACCGCCGGCTGCCGCGCCAATGTAGCTACCCGTGGTGCCGCCCACGGAGCGACCGACCACGTTACCACCTGCAGCGCCCAGCGCGCCGCCGATAGCGGCCTCACCACGCTGGCGTTTGTCTGCGCCCAGGGCGCCACCTGCCGCACCGCCCAGACCGGCACCAATGGCGCCGCCGGTGCTGCCACCGATGGAGTTGCCCACGACAGAGCCCAGTACCCCACCCAATGCGCCGCCAATGCCGGCCTCGGTGGTGCCGCCTGCCATGGCAACGCCGCTGAGCAAGCTGAAAGACAACAACAGAATCGAGGAGTACTTCTTCATCAAGAGAGCCTCATAGGGATGACGAGGCGAATTTGAGGCTAAGAGACGTGGCTGGCAACGGAAATCCGACGAGTAACACGAGTTGTACACAATTCTCTAACTTGCTGTATTTACTATGAAACTTTATCGTTTTTAGGCTGTCTGAGACCTTTATGACAAAGCCCTGAGCCGCCACGGAACAGGGCTTTTTTCATTTTTACAGGATACGCCCGTCCTCGCGCGCACGCTCCAGCTTGATGGCAATGAACTTCGATGTTGGCGTATGGCTACCCACACCAATGCTCTCCAGTGGCACCAGCGGGTTCACCTCCGGGTAATACGCCGCCGCCTGCCCGGCAGGTATGTCGAAGGCCAGCAGGGTAAAGCCTTGCACCCGGCGCACATGTTCATCCCCCCACAGCGAAACGATGTCGACCTTCTGCCCCGGCTGGAAGCCCAGGCGGATGATGTCGGCTTCGTTGGCGAACAGCACCTCGCGTTGGCCGCGCACACCGCGGTAGCGGTCGTCCAGGCCGTAGATAGTGGTGTTGTACTGATCGTGCGAGCGCATCGATTGCATGATCAAGTCTGGCAACTGGCCGCTGGCCCGTACGCGTTCGTCAAGCAGCGTGTCGGGCAGCAGGTTGGCCTTGAAGTTGGCGCGGCCGGTGCTGGTCGCCCATTCGCGGCTGGCCGCGCTGTTGCCCAGATAGAAGCCACCCGGATTACGCAGGCGCTGGTTAAAGCCGCTGAAACCGGCAATGGTATCGCCGATCAGATCGCGAATGCGGTCGTAGTCGGCCACCAGCCAGTGCCAGTCCACCGGTTGCTTGCCCAGCGTGGCGGCGGCGATGCCAGCGATCACCGCAGGCTCCGAGCGCATTTGCGTCGACAGCGGCTTCAGCTGGCCGTTGGAGGCGTGGACCATGCTGAACGAGTCCTCCACCGTGACTGCCTGCGGCCCGTCGGCTTGCAGGTCGATGTCGGTGCGGCCCAGGCACGGCAGGATCAGTGCCTGCTTGCCATGGACCAGATGGCTACGGTTGAGCTTGGTGCTGATGTGCACGGTCAGCTCGCAGTTGCGCAGCGCCTGGGCGGTACGCTCAGTGTCGGGTGTGGCTTGGGCGAAGTTGCCGCCCAAGCCGATGAAAACCTTGGCCCGGCCATCGAGCATCGCGTGAATGGCTTCGACGGTGTTATGGCCATTGCGCCGCGGCACGGGGAAGCCAAAGCGCTTTTCGATGGCATCCAGCAGCGCCTCTGGCGGGCGCTCGTTGATGCCCATGGTGCGGTCACCCTGCACGTTGCTGTGGCCACGCACCGGGCACAGGCCGGCGCCGGGCACGCCGATGTTGCCACGCAGCATCTGCAGGTTGACGATTTCCTGAATGGTCGGCACCGAATGACGGTGTTGGGTGATGCCCATCGCCCAGCACATGATCACCCGCTTGCCACGGCAGTACATGCGCGCGGCCAGTTCGATGTCGGCCAAGGTCAGGCCGGACTGTGCCTGGATGTGCGACCACGGCGTGGCGTCCACCACGGCCAGGTACTCATCGACGCCATGGCCATGTTCGGCGATGAAGGCGTGGTCGAACACGGCCGGTTCGCCGTTGGCCTGGGCTTCGCGTTCCCATTGCAGGGCGAACTTGGCCATGCCACGCAGCATCGCCATGTCGCCACCCAGGGCCGGGCGGAAGAAGGCGGTGTTGGTCGGACGGTCACTGTTGGTCAGCATTTCCAGTGGGTTCTGGGGGTGCTGGAAGCGCTCCAGACCACGCTCCTTGAGCGGGTTGATACACACCACCTGGGCGCCACGTTTTACCGCATCGCGCAGTGGGTCGAGCATGCGCGGGTGATTGGTGCCGGGGTTCTGGCCCCAGACAAAAATAGAGTCGGCGTGCTCGAAGTCGTCGAAGGTGACTGTACCCTTGCCGACCCCGACGCTTTGCCCCAATGCCACGCCGCTGGCCTCATGGCACATGTTCGAGCAGTCAGGGAAGTTGTTGGTGCCGTAGGCGCGCACGAACAGCTGGTACAGGTACGCCGCTTCGTTGCTGGCACGTCCCGAGGTATAGAATTCGGCCTGGTCAGGGTTGGTCAGCTTGTTCAGTTCGCGGGCGATCAGGGCGAAGGCGGCATCCCAGCTGATCGGCAGATAACGGTCGCTGGGTGCGTCGTAGACCATCGGTTCGGTCAGACGCCCTTGGTACTCCAGCCAGTAGTCGCTTTGCTGCAGCAGCGAGGTGACGCTGTAACGGGCGAAGAAGGCAGCATCGACACGGCGCTTGGTAGCTTCCCAGTTCACCGCCTTGGCGCCGTTCTCGCAGAACTTGACCATGCCGCTTTCCGGCGAATCCCCCCAGGCGCAGCCGGGGCAGTCGAAGCCGCCGTTCTGGTTGGTCTTGAGCAGGGCGCGAATGTTCTTCAGCGCGTTATCGCTGCCGACCCATGCCTTGGCCACGCTACGCAGTGCGCCCCAACCGCCGGCGGGGCCGTGGTAGGGCTTGTAGCGAGGAGGGGAGGCTGGGGCGTTGTCCGGAAGAGGTTGGTACGAGGTCACGACTGTTACGACTCCGCCGCTGGGCTGTAGACCCGCGGTGCGCTGTGCTTGGGCAAATGGATAAGGTTGAGGTTGTGCTTGCGTGCCCATTGCAGGGCAAGGCCGGTGGGCGCTGACAGGCTGACCAGGGTCTGGATGCCGGCACGCAGTACTTTCTGGATCAGCTCCAGGCTGCAGCGGCTGGTGACGATGGCCAAGCCACCCTGGCTGTCGATGTGTTGCCGCAGCAGGGCACCAATCAGTTTGTCGAGGGCGTTGTGCCGGCCGATGTCTTCGCGGCCGAGCAGCAGTTCGCCTTGGCGGTCCATGAACAGTGCTGCATGTACGGCGCCGCAATGCTGGCCCAGTGGCTGGAAGGCGTCGATGCGCTCGCGCAGGCCGACCAGCCACTGGGCCGGGGGCAGGGGCGCACCCGGCAACACGGCCAGATCCGGCAGCGCCTGCTCCAGGGCCTCGACCCCACACAGCCCGCAACCACTGGTGCCGGCCAGTTGGCGGCGCTGGTTTTTCAGGTTCCAGAACGCCCGGCTGGAGATTTCCAGGTCGGCGTACATTGCCGAGCCGCTGCCGGAGAGCTTGAGGTCGTAGATTTCTGCGGTGCCTTCGACAATGCCGCTGCCGACGCTGAAACCGACCGCGAAGTCTTCCAGATCGGTAGGGCTGACCAGCATCACCGCCTGGTTGAGGCCGTTATAGACAATGGCCAGGGCCACTTCCTCGGCCAGCGGGGTGCTGTCGCGTTTGGCGTCGCTGAGCTGGACGTAATCGTAGGTGTTGCTGGCGGCGGGCATGGACAAGGGCGATGAGGCCGCGCAGACCGGAGGCTTGCTGTTCATCGGGGCGCTGAATACCGGCGGCTTTCTGATAGCACAAGCCTAGGCGTGCGGGCCGGCGGCGTCTAATCGCTAGGGTCTATGCCTTGATAGACCGCGTCGATTGGTCGCGCAGGGCGGGAGTGGTAAAGCTGGCCTAGACTCCTGTGTCCAAGGTTTCGTCAACAAGGAGAGCGCAATGAGCCTGTTCAGTTTCGTGAAGGAAGCCGGCGAGAAGTTGATCGACCTGCTGACCCCTGGCAACGCCAATGCCGAAGAGCAGCTTAAGAAACACGTGGAAGCTGTTGGCCTGGGCAACCCCAACATCACCGCCACTGTAGAAGGAGACAAGATCATCCTCAAGGGTGAAGTGGCCAGCCAGGAAGAGAAGGAGAAGATCATCCTGGCGGCGGGCAACATCAGCGGCGTGGCCAGTGTCGAGGACCAGATCACCGTGACCGGGCCGGTAGTCCAGGCGGCAAGGTTCGTCACAGTGAAATCGGGCGACACACTTTCAGCCATTGCCATGGTCGTGTATGGCAATGCCAATCAGTACAACAAGATTTTCGAGGCCAACAAGCCGATGCTCAAGCACCCGGACAAGATCTATCCGGGGCAGGTGCTGCGTATTCCTGACTGATCGCTGAAGTCTGTGCCGGCCTCTTCGCAGGCATGCCCGCTCCCACAGGTTGAGCGCCCTCTCACGGCTGGCGCAGTATCTGTAGGAGCGGGTTCACCCGCGAAGAGGGCCTCATAGGCCTACCAGTAACTCCCGGTAATCCTCGACCGCCGCAAACTCTTCAGTATCCCGCGGCCCTGCTTTGCTATCTGGCTGGCGCACCGCCAGCAAGTGCCCCACACCAAACCGCCGTGCACTGCGCAGAATCGCCAGCGTGTCATCAATGAACAGGCTGCGTTCTGGTTCGAAGCCGATATCCGCCTGCAGGGCATCCCAGAACTGCGGGCTTTCCTTCGGGTAGCCATAGTCGTGCGAGCTGATCAGCCGCTCGAAGTACGGTGCCAGCTCCACCCGTTCCAGCTTCAGCGACAGCGAGTCACGGTGGGCATTGGTGATCATCACGACACGCTTGCCGGCCTGGCGAATCGCCGCCAGGAAGGTATCGGCATCCGGGCGCAGGGCAATCAGGTCGGCAATTTCCCGCTTCAGCTCGCGAATCGGCAGGCGTAGCTCGCGGCTCCAGAAGTCCAGGCAGTACCAGTTCAATGTGCCGGCATTGCGTTCGAACAGTGGTTGCAGCTCCATTTCCGCCATGGCCCGGCTTACACCGTGCAGCTCGGCATAGCGCTGGGGCAGGTGGTCCAGCCAGAAGCGGTTGTCGTAATGCAGGTCGAGCAGGGTGCCATCCATGTCCAGCAGGACAGTGTCGATGGCAGACCAGGGAAGAACAGGCATGGGAAACTCTCGATCAGTCGGCAAGCCACGGTATAGTAACCCGTTCACGCCAAGGAGCCGCCCCATGCGCCAGAAACCCACCGTACTCAGCCGCGAAATTGTCGCCAGTAGCCGCCTGTTCCGCGTCGAAGCCGTACAGCTGCGCTTCAGCAATGGCGCCGAGCGCACCTATGAGCGCCTTGTGGGCCGGGGTAACGGCTACGGCGCGGTGATGATCGTGGCCATGCTCGATGCCGAGCACGCCGTGCTGGTGGAGGAGTACTGCGGTGGTACCGATGAATACGAGCTGTCGCTGCCCAAGGGCCTGATCGAGCCGGGCGAAGACGTGCTGGCGGCAGCCGACCGGGAGCTCAAGGAAGAAGCCGGTTTTGGCGCACGCCAGCTGGAGCACCTGACGGAACTGTCGTTGTCGCCGGGCTACATGAGCCAGAAGATTCAGGTGGTGCTGGCCAGCGACCTGTACGAAGAGCGCCTGGAAGGCGACGAGCCCGAGCCGATGCGGGTCGACAAGGTCAACCTGCGTGAGTTGTCGGCCTTGGCCATGCATCCGCAGTTCACCGAGGGCCGCGCCCTGGCGGCGCTGTACCTGGCCCGTGACCTGCTGATTCAGCGGGGGCTGCTGGAGCTATGAACGACCTGCAACTGATGCACGAAGTGGTCAAGCTGGCGCTGACGGCAGGCGAGGCGATCCTGCCATTCTGGCGCGCCGATGTCGCGGTAACCAACAAGGCCGACGATTCGCCGGTTACCGCCGCCGACCTGGCCGCGCACCGGGTAATTGCCGATGGTCTGCTGGCGCTGGCGCCGCAGATTCCGGTGCTGTCCGAAGAGGACTGCAATATTGCGCTGGCCGAGCGTCAGGGTTGGAGCCGCTGGTGGCTAGTCGACCCGTTGGATGGCACAAAGGAATTCATTGCCGGCAGTGAAGAGTTCACGGTCAACATCGCCCTGATCGAGAACGGCGAGGTGGTGTTTGGCGTGGTGTCGATGCCCACCAATGGGCGCTGCTATTTTGGTGGGCGCGGCATGGGGGCCTGGCGTGCAGATGCCGGTGAGGCAGCCCAGCTGATCCAAGTACGCAACGCACCCGCGCAGGGCGAGCGTTTTACCGTGGTGGCCAGCCGTCGGCATTCCAGCCCGGAGCAGGAAGCGCTGTTGGCCGGCCTTGGGGCTGCGGTGGGCGAGCTGGAGCTGGCCAATATTGGCAGCTCGTTGAAGTTCTGCCTGTTGGCCGAGGGCAGCGCCGATTGTTATCCGCGCCTGGCGCCGACTTCGCAGTGGGATACTGCTGCGGCGCAGGGTGTGGTGGAGGGGGCCGGTGGCGAAGTGATCGGGCTGGATGGCTTGCCGTTCCGGTATCCACCGCGCGAGTCGCTGCTCAATCCGCATTTCCTGGCATTGCCTGCCAATGCTGCATGGCGCCAGGCCTTCCTGAACCTCATCTAACTGCCTGGCACGATCCTGTGGGCCTTGTGTCGCGAAAGGGCCGCAAAGCGGCCCCGGCAATTCTGGCGGCGAAGCTGAAATCCTGGGGCCGCTTTGCGGCCTCATCGCGACGCAAGGCCGCTCCCACAAAGGCCGCGTTAGTCGTACTAGCGGTGCAGAACGTACTGGCCGCTGAATTTCACTGCAGGCTCGTCACTTCCGGCATTGCTCACGGTGGTTTCCAACGTCAACCGCGCCCGCCCACGGCGCTGGTACAGGGTCAGGAACCGCTCCCAGGTTTTCTCGTCTGGCGCGGCACAACGCGCCACTGCCGTGCCGGTCACTGGCAACGGGTAGCTGATCTGCCCTTCCTGGATGACGATATGCCCGTCATCGATCCCCAGTTCACGCAGGCGCAGGTGCAGCCAGCCCCAACCCACCAGCACGGCTGCGCAGTACAGGCTGCCGCCGAACATGGTGCTTTTGTGGTTGACGTTGGCCGCCAGCGGCAGTTGCAGGCGCAGGGTGTGCTGCTGCCAATCGATCACTTCCAGGCCCATCTCGCGGGTCAGGGGGATGTCGCTGTGCAGTACGGACTGCAGGTACTGGCTATTGGTGCTCATTAACGGTTGTCCTCTTGATCGTCATGCCCGCCGCTGCCGCCGTCGAAGTTCAAGCCATGCTTGCGCAGCTTGTCATGCAGGGTTTTGCGGGGGATACCCAGTGCTTCGGCCAGGCTCCGCATGGAGCCGTGTGGCTGGGCCAGTTCGGCGGCGATCAGCGAACGTTCGAACTGCTCGACCTGTTCGCTGAGGTTGCCGCTGAGCATGGGCGCTGCCGGCGCTGCTGCCGAGGGTGCCTGGCCATCCAGTGCCAGTTCCAGGCCAAGGGCGAAACGCTCGGCGGCGTTCTGTAGCTCGCGGACGTTGCCTGGCCAGTCATGACGCAGCAGCAGGGCGCGTTGCGCGGGTTGCAGCGCATGCGGCGACAGGCCATGACGTTGGCTGGCAGCATCGGCGAAATGCTGGAACAACACCAATATGTCGTCGCCGCGTTCACGCAGTGGCGGAATACGCAGCGGCGCCACGTTCAGGCGGTAATACAGGTCCGCGCGGAAACGCCCTTGGTCGGCAGCCTGACGCAGGTCTTCCTTGGTGGCGGCTATGATGCGGATGTCCAGCGGGATCAACTGGTTGCCGCCCAGGCGTTCGACCACCCGCTCCTGCAGCATGCGCAGTAGCTTCACCTGTACATCCAGGCTCATGCTCTCGATTTCGTCGAGGAACAGCGTGCCGCCGTTGGCAAATTCGAACTTGCCGATACGGCGTTTCTGCGCGCCGGTGAACGCACCGGGCTCGTGGCCGAACAGTTCGCTTTCGACCACCGACTCGGCCAGCGCGCCGGCGTTGATCGCCACGAACGGCCCTTCGCTGCGGCTGGAAAGGTCATGTAATGCGCGAGCCACCACCTCTTTGCCAGCGCCCGTCTCACCCAGAATCAACACGTCGGCGCGGGTGCCGGCCAAGGCGCCGATCTGCTCGCGCAGGCGCAGCATGGCCGGTGAATGGCCGACCAGGCGGGTTGCCAGTTGCTGGCGGTCGCTCAGTGCCAGACGCAGGCTACGGTTGTCCAGCACCAGTCGGCGCAAGGCCAGGGCGCGGCGTACGCTGTCGAGCAGGGCGTCTGTGGCAAAGGGTTTTTCCAGGAAGTCATAAGCCCCGGCACGCATCGCCTGCACCGCCAGCGGCACATCGCCATGGCCGGTTATCAGCAGCACCGGCAGCTCGCTGTCGCGGCCGTGCAGTTGTTCCAGCAACTGCAGGCCATCGATGCCCGGCATGCGGATGTCGCTGACCACCACGCCGGGCCAGTCGGCCTCGATACGTTCGGCCAGGCCTTGGGCCTCGGCCAGGGCGACTACCTTGAGCCCGGCCAGGTCCAGGGTCTGGCTCAAGGCTTGGCGCAGGTGGGGGTCATCGTCGACCAGGATGACCTGGGCTCGGCTGTCGATCAGTGTCTCGGTGGTCATGCCGAGGGGTCCTCCGAATTGGGCAAAGTAGCGCCAGATGCGGCCACACGCAGCTGGAGGGTCAGCATTGCACCACCTTCCGGGTGGTTGGCCAGCAGCAGTTCACCGCCCAGGGCGCGCATCAGGCTTTCACAGATGGCCAGCCCCAGGCCCAAGCCCTGGGTACGGGTCTTGGTGGTGAAAAACGGCTCCTTGGCGTGCTCCAGGGCTTGGCGGCTGAAGCCGGGCCCGTTGTCACGGATGTACAGGTAGACGCAGTCATCACGCTGCTCGGCACTTAGCCACAGGCGGCGCGGGTTGGCTTTTTCGGTCAGGGCGTCGAGGGCATTGGCCAGCAGGTTGCCTAGCACCTGGCGCAGGCGGGTTTCGCCTGCCTGTACCCACAAGGTGGCTTCCGGCAGGTCGCGGATCAGCTCTACGGCCATCGCCCGGCGGCGCTTGGCCAGCAGCGCCAGGGCATCGTCCAGGGCCGGCTGCAGGGCAACGCTCTCCGGGGCATGGCGGTCACGACGGGCGAAGGCACGCAGGTGGGCAATGATCGAGGCCATGCGCCCGGTCAGCTCGCCGATCAGCTTGAGGTTGCCGCGGGCGTCTTCGGTACGTTGGTGGTCGAGCAGGATCTCGGCGTTTTCTGCGTAGCTGCGGATGGCGGCCAGGGGCTGGTTCAACTCATGGCTGATACTGGCCGACATGGTGCCGAGCACCGACAGCTTGCCGGCCTGCACCAGTTCGTCCTGTGCGCGCACTGCCTCCTGCTGAGCGTTTTCGCGCTCCAGCACGGCATTTTTCAGGCGGGTATTCAGGCCTTCAAGGTCGGCGGTGCGTTCGGCCACGCGCTTTTCCAGTTCCTGGCGGCCCCGTGCTTCGAAGTCGATGCGGTCGATGTAATGGCGCCGCCGTTGCATCACCAAGCCTGCCAGCAACATCAGTACCAGCAGCGTACCGGCACCGATGGCCATTACCGTCTGCACCGAGCGATCAACCAGCGTGCGCGGGGCAAGGATGCTGACTTGCCAGCCAGTTTCCTTGATGTCGCGGGTCTGGGTGATCCAGGCCTGCGGGTTGAGAACCAGCGGCTGTGGGGCCTGGGTCGGATAGGGCTGGATGGCGATGATGGCCTGGCGCTCGGCGTCGGTTAGCGTGCGGGTAGCACGAAAGCGCCAGTCGGGCCGCGAAGTCAGGATGACCACGCCATTGTGATCGGTCAGCAACAGCTGCTCGGGCGTACGGCCCCACAGGGTTTCGGTGTGGTCGAGATCGACTTTGACCACCAGCACGCCGACGATCCGCTCGCGGTCCCGCACGGCCGCGGCAAAGAAGTAGCCGCGCTTGGCCGAGGTGGTGCCCTGGCCGAAGAAGCGGCCCAGGTGGCCAGCCATGGCTTCGTTGAAGTAGGGGCGGAAGGCGAAGTTTCGGCCGACGAAGCTGTCGTGCTTGTCCCAGTTCGAGGCGGCCAAGGTGTTGCCGCTGACATCCATCAGGTACATCACCTCGGCACCGGTCTGCTGCACGATGTCCTTGAGCAGGCGGTTGGCGTTGGTCACCGCTTCCAGGCGGAAAGGGTCGGCCAGCACGCCACGCAGCGCCGGCAAGTCGCCGAGAATTTGCGGCAAGGTCTCGTAGCGGTGCAGGGTGCCGAGCAGGTTGGCCACATACAGGTCGAGGGTCTGGCGGTTCTGCGAGGCCAGTTCCTCCTGGTAATAGCGTTCGGCCAAGTGATGCAGGGGCCACAGTAATGGGGCCAAGATCAGCGCCAGCAGGGCCAGGCTGCGCCAGCGGGGACGGCGTGGGGGCGTGGGCTTTGCAATCATCAGGTAAATGCGCCAGAAAAGTCTGACGCAATTATGCGCTAGTTAAGGCAGCAGTTCCGCCTCTGCCAATGGCAGGCCCACCTTGTCCTTGTCCGACAACAGCGGAGGCTGCTGCAGCCCCCAGTCGATGGCCAGTTGCGGGTCGTCCCAGCGGATGCAGCGGTCGGCGCCCGGGTTGTAGTAGTCGGTGGTCTTGTAGAGGAACTCGGCCGATTCACTCATCACCGCAAACCCGTGGGCGAAGCCAGGCGGAACCCACAGCTGGCGATGGTTGTCGGCCGACAGGTGCACCGCGACCCATTTGCCGAATGTTGGCGAGCTTTTGCGCACGTCCACGGCGATATCGCGGATCTCCCCGTGCACCACGCGCACCAGCTTGCCCTGGGTGTTTGCCACCTGGTAGTGCAGCCCACGGAGCACGCCCTTGATGGAGCGCGAGTGGTTGTCCTGGACGAACTCCATGTTCACGCCGGTTTGCTGTGAGAACTCACGGGCGTTGAATGCCTCGAAGAAAAAACCACGGCTGTCAGCGAACACCTTTGGCTCGATGATCAGTACTTCAGGGATTGCTGTAGGGATGATGTTCATAGCGGCTCGCTGGTCCGTCGTTCAAGTATTGACACTAGTCGGCCTTGCCGAAAATTTCCGCGCGTAGCTGTAACAGGATGCATAAGGTGGGGCTATGGTGGACGGCAGGCCGTTCCTTTCAACAGACCAGCTCTGATATGTGTCGATTGTTATCGATTTAAATTCGCCGAGTGGCGCGACATTCTTCGATTTTCAGGCTTCAATTATCGATATATATCGGTTATAAATTGACAAACGCCCCAGGCACACCCGGCTCAGGGCCATCACAGAGGTCACCCATGAAAACCCTCAACTCCACGCCCCGTGCCGATGGTTTCCACATGCCCGCCGAGTGGGCCCCGCAGACTCAGGTGTGGATGGTCTGGCCGGAGCGCCCGGACAACTGGCGCCTGGGCGGCAAGCCGGCGCAGGCTGCCCACGTAACCCTGGCCAAAGCCATTGCCCGTTTCGAACCTGTGACCGTCGCGGCCTCCGCCGGCCAGTACGAAAACGCCCGGCGCCAACTCGACCAGCCGAACATTCGTGTGGTTGAAATCAGCAACGACGATGCCTGGGTGCGTGATACCGGCCCGACCTTTGTCATCAACGGCCATGGCGAAGTGCGCGGTGTCGATTGGGGCTTCAATGCCTGGGGCGGCTTCGACGGCGGCCTGTACGCACCCTGGAACCGCGACGAGGAACTGGCCGCCAAGGTGCTGGAAATGGAGCGCTGCCAGCGCTACCAGACCGAAGGTTTTGTGCTTGAAGGTGGTTCGATCCACGTAGACGGTGAAGGCACCGTGATCACCACTGAGGAATGCCTGCTCAACCGCAACCGCAACCCGCACCTGAGCCGCGAGCAGATCGAAGCGGTGCTGCGCGATCACTTGGCGGTCGACACCGTGGTATGGCTGCCTGATGGCTTGTACAACGACGAAACCGACGGCCACGTCGACAACTTCTGCTGTTACGTGCGCCCGGGCGAAGTGTTACTAGCCTGGACCGATGATTCCAACGACCCCAACTATGCGCGCTGCCACGCGGCCATGGATGTGCTGAAGAACACCCGCGACGCCAAGGGCCGCGAGTTCATCGTGCACAAGATGCCGATCCCGGGTCCGCTGTACGCCACCGCCGAAGAGTGCGCCGGTGTCGACCAGGTCGCCGGCAGCCAGGAGCGTGACCCGTCGGTGCGCCTGGCGGGTTCGTACGTGAACTTCCTGATTGTTAACGGTGGCATCATTGCCCCAAGCTTCGACGACCCGGCAGATGCCGAAGCCAGAGCGATCCTGGCAAGGATCTTCCCCGACCATGAGGTGGTGATGATCCCGGGCCGCGAACTGCTCTTGGGGGGCGGCAACATCCACTGCCTGACCCAACAGCAGCCGGCGCCGGTCAAGCGCTGAGCGCGTGATGAATAAAGAGGCCCGTCCTGTGACGGGCCTCTTTTTTGCGCGGGCGACGCCCGGAGGCCCGAGCTGGCATACGTTTTGTATTGTTTTTCAAGCAGATAGCGAGATGGCACGGCCAGGCCGCGCCTCTGATCTGTAACAATACCTACGTAAATTAGCCGCTCACGGGCCAGGGAGTACGTGTGGACATGAACGCAGCAAGTGAGTCGGCTTTGCGCCCATCGGCAGTTGATCGCCAATCGCTCAGGCTTTTGGCGAAGCGGTTGAAACACCATGGAAGCATCAGGGTCAGGACGACCGACCCACGACGTCTGCTTGCCGGGCGATACCCCCAAGGGTTGATCAGCGAAGCAGAGATGCAGGCGCTGATGGCAGTGTGGCACTGATTGATTGCACCTGTACCTGCCCCTTCGCGGGCATGCTCGCGAAGAGGCAGGTACAGGCAACTAAGATCAGAAACTGTAGCTACCCGTCACCACAAGGCTACGCGGATCGCCCACCTGGATCTGCGCCGCACTGGTTGCCGAGCTGTAGTAGGTCTTGTCAGCAATGTTGCTCAATGCCGCCCGCACATCCCAGTCATGGGTCCGATACCCCGCCAGTGCATCCCAACGGCCATACCCCGGTAATACCGTGGTGTTCTGGTTGTCCGCATAACGCTCGCCCACCAGTGTGAGCCCGGTTTCGGCGTACCAGCCCAGCTCAGGTTTCCAGGTCACGAACAGGCTGCCATTGCGCTTGGCCACGTCATTGATGCGGTTGCCTTCCTGGCCGTTATTGTCCTTGACGATGGTCGCATCCTGCAGGCCAATGCCGCCGCGTACATACCAGTTGCCGACGATGTTGCCGGTGGCTGTCAGTTCGATGCCGCGCGAACGCTGCATGCCGCTGAGCAAGATGATGTTCGGGTCGTTCGGGTCGCGGGTGCGGCGGTTGTAAAGTTCCAGCTCGTAGATGGCCAGGGTGGTGGTCAGGCGCTGGTCGAGCCAGTCACTTTTCACCCCGATTTCCTTCTGCCGGGTCTGCTCCGGACGGGTGTCGTTGGTATTGCCCGGCGCCCCCGGGGTGATGCCGATCAAGCCTCCGCCCACCGGCGAGAAAGTCTTGCTCCACGAGGCGTAGAACGAATGGTCGCGCCATGGCGTGTAGACCATGCCCAGGCGTGGGCTGGTGCTGTTGCTGTCCTGCGGTTCGCGCAAGCCATCCTTGTTGGTGGTTTCCACTTCGAACTGGTCAAAGCGCACGCCGGCGAGAACCTGCCACTGATCGTTCAGGCGAATCTGGTCTTGCAGATAAACCCCGCGGCTGTCGACCACGGTGTGGTTGTTGCTCGATACCGCCAACGTACCATTGTGCGGCTGGCTGGGTTTGCCCAGGCCTGGCAGGTTCTGGCTGCCGGCGCTGTATAGCAGCGGATCGCGCCGCTGGTTGCCGAACTCCAGGCCTAGCAGCAGCTTGTGTTCAAGGCCCAAAGTGTCGAAGTCGCTCTCGGCCTCCAGGTTGTTGAACAGGTTGCGGGTGTTCAGGTCCTGCTGCCAGCGTTGGCGAGTCAAGGTATTGGTGCCGGCGTTGTAGCCCGTGACATAGGTGTTGTCGAACTCGCTGTCGAGTTTGAACAGGCCCAGGGTGTGGCGCAGCTGCCAGGTTTCGTTCAACTGGTAGTTCAGGCGCGAGCGCAGCGATTGGGCGCGGTCGTCAATGTAGTCGCGATGGTCGCCGTAGGTGGCGCTGCGGCTGACGTCTGCCGGGCGGCCGTTGACACTCGGGATGCCGCGGTCTGGTGTGCGGTTGTAGCGGCTGTATTCATACTGCACCAGCCAGTTCAGGTCGGGGGTGATCTGCCAGCTGATCGACGGGGCGAACAGTTGGCGGCTGCCGTCGATACCATCGCGAAAGCTGTTGTTGTCCTGGTTGCCCATGTTCAGGCGCAGGCTGACCGTGTCGCTGGGGTCTGCGCTGAGGTCGGCATACAGGCTGCGCAGGTCTTCGCTGCCGGCCTGCGCTTCGATGGTCGAGCGGCGACCCGGCTCTGGTGCCTTGCTGACCCTGTTGACGATGCCGCCCTGGCTGCCACGGCCATACAGTACCGCTGCAGGCCCCTTCAGCACTTCGACCCGCTCGATGTTGTGCAGGTCGCGAATGTACTGGCTGTCGTCGCGAATACCGTCCAGATAGAAGTCGTTGCTGGCCTCGAAGCCGCGGATGCGTACGCTGTCAAAACGGGTGTCGGCGCCGCTGCTGACGTTGGGGATACCCTCCAGCGCCTTGCCCAGCGTGTTGCTGCCGTAATCCAGCACATTGGCGGTTTTCACCGTATCGATGGCCTGCGGCACATAACGCACGGGCGTCGAGGTGCGGGTTGCGGTGCTCACCTCCTTGACCCGCGGGTTGTCCTTCTCGCGCTCGCTGTCGGCGGTAACCGACGACTCCGGCAGTGTGGTGGTGGCGGCGCTGGCCAGGCTGGCGCTGAACAGCAGCGACAGGCCAAGCGTCAGGGGTGAAAGACGGCAGGGTACAAGCATGGGCACATCCGGAACGGGCAGTTGAAAATAAAGTGCGGATGGTAATGCTTGTTATTTGCTCTTGCTCGGCTATTTGTAAAGGGTTGTCTTTACATATGTGTCAGTTTGTAACTACCTCTACGGCCACGCTTTGCCTGCTTTCAGGAAATTGTCCGCTCGATCAAAAGGCAATTTCCTACACAAGATAAATTGCCCGCTGATAGCGCAAACCTGCATGGAAATGCACCAGACAGGCCGGTAATTTTGGTTATATCAACCTGCATTTCACGACTTTTTGACATTTGTAATCGCACACGGCTAGGATTCGGCCAACGCCAGCTGGCCATGGTATTGGCCAAGCTGCTGCCAAGGGCCGCCGTGAACTTACCGGTCGGCCCGCCCGGCTGGATCCGCATAGCGTCGAACCTACGAAGGGGCGTTGGTTCCTGGCGTCATATTGCAGAGCGTTTTTGATTAAGAAATAAGGAAAACAACATGTTGAAAACCAGGATCAGCCTGGTCGCCCTGGCGATGATCGCCGCGACCCAGGCTCAGGCCAATGACCAGGCTGACAGCAAGGGCTTCATCGAGGACAGTCACGCCAACGTCCTTCTGCGCAACGCCTACATCAACCGTGACAAGAAGCATGGCACCGACGACCAGATCGAATGGGGCCAGGCGTTCATCGCCAACTTCTCCTCCGGTTTCACCCAGGGCACCGTTGGCGTCGGTGTTGACGCATTCGGCCTGTACGCCGTGCGCCTGGATGGTGGCAAAGGCCACAACGGTGGTGGCGGCGTCGACTTCTTCAAACCGCACGAAACCACCAATGCCGAAGGCAACGCCAGCTCGCCGCACAACCTGGCGCGTGGTGGTGCTGCTGTGAAATTCCGCATTTCCAACACCGTGCTGAAGTACGGTGACCAGATGCCAGCACTGCCAGTGCTGCAGTACGACGATGCACGTCTGCTGCCAGAAAGCTTCACCGGCACCCTGATCACCTCCAAAGAGATCCAGGGCCTGGAACTGAACGCCGGCCGCTTCACCCAGGAAGCGCGCAAGAGCGCCGAGCGCCGTGATGGTGGTGGCCTGAAGTCGATCAACGTCTTAGGTGGCAGCTACAAGTTCACCGACAACTTCACCGCTTCGCTGTACACCGCCGACAACGAAGATGTGATGAAGAAGCACTACCTGGGCTTGAACTACGTCTTCCCGATCGCCAGCGACCAGTCCCTGACCCTGGACTTCAACGGCTACAAGTCGGACATCAACAACAAGTACGTAAAAGCCGCAGGCCTGAACGGCGACTCCAACACCATCTGGAGCCTTGCAGCCACCTACGCGTACGGTGCGCACTCGTTCACCCTCGCTCACCAGCGCAGCACCGGCAGCACTGGCTACAACTACGGCTTCTACCAGAACGCCGGCGGCGTGGGTGACGGTGGTTCCACCATCTACCTGGCCAACTCGTACTGGTCCGACTTCAACGCCGAAGACGAGCGCTCCTGGCAGCTTGGCTACGGCCTGGACTTCGGTGCCTATGGCATTCCGGGCCTGACCTACAAGCTGGCCTACGTGGTGGGTGACAACATCAACACCCGTAACGTCGCCAACCCGCAAGGCTTCGGCGAAGGTAAAGAGCGCGAGATCTTCAACCAGATCCGTTACGTGGTGCAGGACGGCCCGGCCAAGGACCTGTCGATCAAGCTGCGTAGCTCGTTCTTGCGTACCAACAACGCCGTGCAGCAGAACGGTTACAACGACGACGGCAACGAAGTCCGCGTATTCGTCGAGTACCCGATCAGCATCTTCTGATCTGCAGTTGCTTGCATGAGTGCTGGGGCCGCGCTGCGGCCCTTCGCGGGCTTGCCCGCTCCCACAGGTACAGCGTTGCCTTCGCTGGCGCTGCAATTGTGGGAGCGGGCACGCCCGCGAAGGGCTGCAGTGCAGCCCCAGTCATGTTTGTCATGCAGGTTCAGTCTCTTCGTGGCGCAGTCTTGATGCCACAGTTCGTGTTGCAGTGTCCCCCGTCTCCGGCGCAAAACTGTCGCTACGCGCCATCCGCCACATCCGCGCATAAAACTCGCTTTCGATCGAGCCACTGAGTAATTCGCCCGGCTTGAGGAATGTGTGCAAGTCCGAAAACAACCCGATTTCACTGGGGCTGATGCGCCGTGCCAGGTGCTTGGGCTTGAGCTCCGAAGGGTGCTCCAGGCCTGCGGCAGCCAACATCTCGGCCAGCGCGTGCAGTGTGTTGCGGTGGAAGCTGGCCACCCGCTCGGCCTTGTCTGGCACCACCAGGGCGCGCTGGCGCAGAGGGTCTTGGGTCGCCACGCCGGTCGGGCACTTGTTGGTGTGGCAGCTTTGCGACTGAATGCAGCCGATGGCAAACATGAAGCCGCGTGCCGAGTTGACCCAGTCAGCGCCGATGGCCAATACGCTGGCAATGTCGAAGGCGCTGACGATCTTGCCCGCCGCACCAATGCGGATGCTGGAGCGCAGGTTCAGGCCGACCAACGTGTTGTGCACGAACATCAGGCCTTCGCGCATTGGCACGCCCATGTTGTCGCTGAACTCGCGAGGTGCCGCGCCGGTGCCGCCTTCCTTGCCATCGACAACGATGAAGTCAGGGGTGATGCCGGTGGCGAGCATGGCCTTGGCAATGCCCATGAATTCCCAAGGGTGGCCCAGGCAGAACTTGAAGCCAACGGGCTTGCCGCCCGAAAGCTCGCGCAGGCCGGCTACGAACTGCAGCAGTTCGACCGGTGTGCGGAAGGCGCTGTGCGCCGCCGGCGAGATGCAGTCCTCGCCTACACGTACGCCACGGGTCTCGGCAATTTCGGGGCTGACCTTGTGCCCCGGTAAAATGCCGCCGTGGCCAGGCTTGGCGCCCTGGCTGAGCTTGATCTCGATCATCTTCACCTGTGCCGAGCGGGCCTGTTCGGCGAAGCGCTGTGGGTCGAAACGACCGTCCTCGGTGCGGCAGCCGAAGTAGCCGCTGCCAATTTCCCAGATCAGGTCGCCGCCGTGTTCACGGTGGTATGGGCTGATACTGCCCTCGCCAGTGTCATGGGCAAACCGGCCCATGCGCGCGCCGCGGTTGAGCGCGGCGATGGCGTTGGCGCTGAGGGCGCCGAAACTCATCGCCGAGATGTTGAAGATCGAGGCCGAGTAGGGCATTCGGCACTGCGGCCCGCCGATGGCAATGCGGAACGAGGCAGGGTCTGGCGTGGCCACCGGCAGCATGGAATGGCTGATGAACTCGAAACCAGGTTTGTAGGCGTCGTTGAGCGTGCCGAACGCTTTCTCGGCGCTTTCGTTCTTGGCGCGGGCGTAGACCAGCGAGCGTTGCGAGCGGGAGAACGGCAGCTTGTCGTCGTCACCTTCGATCAGGTACTGGCGGATTTCCGGGCGGATGGTTTCGATCAGGTAACGGATATTGCCCAGGATCGGGTAGTTGCGTCGCACCGCATGGTGGCTTTGACGCAGGTCATTCAGGCCGACCAGGCTGAGCAGCGCGGTGATCAGCGTTACCGGCCACAGCCAGGCATGTTGGGCCAGCAGGGGCAGGCTGGCGAAAGTGAAGACAAGGCAGAGTACGAGGCAGGCGTAGCGGCTGGGAAGAGAGTGTTTCATGGGTCCATCGCAGGCAGGATGACCGGGCATAGGATAGGCAAACGCAGGGGACGGAAAACCTGGGTAATCGGTAAAAGACTGTTACCTGATTGCGAATTCCCAGGTCTGCGCAGCCCTATTTTGTGGGAGCGGCCTTGTGTCGCGATGGGCTGCGCAGCAGCCCCAGATATTGGTGTCACGGCACTAATCGTCGGGGCTGCTGCGCAGCCCAACGCGACACAAGGCCGCTCCCACAGAAGATCGCGTTAGCCTGGCAGCAGTATGCTGACCCGCAACCCACCGCTCTCACGGTTCGACAGCATCAGCTCACCCCCATGGCTGGTGGCGATCCGCTGGGCAATGCTCAACCCCAACCCATATCCGCCGGACGCCTGATTACGCGACCCGTCACCGCGCACGAAGGGGTCGGCAATAGTCGCCAGCAGGCCCGGGGCAATCCCTGGCCCGCAGTCGTCGATATGGATCAATACACCTGTGGTGGCACGTTCCAACGTGACCGAAATGTTCTTGGCGTAGCGCAACGCGTTGACCAACAAGTTTTGCAGGCAGCGCTGCAACAGCAAGGCATCTACCCGCAAGCTGCCCGCCTTGCCGTGCACCGGAAGTGGTTCTGCGGCAGTGGCCAGGTCCGCACACTGGCGCGCGACCAATCGGTCCAGGTCCACCTGCTGCAGATTCCGCTGCTCCCCCGCACGCAGGTAGTCCAGAACCTGACCGATCATATCGTCCATCTGCGTGATGTTCTGCCGCAAGCGCTGGCGGTGTTCGTCATCGGGTAAGCGCTCCAGACGCAGGCGCATGCGGGTGAGTGGGGTGCGCAGGTCATGAGACACGGCGGCCAGGAAGTAGGCCTTGTCGTTGACCATGGCAATCAGCCGCTGCTGCATCGCGTTGAATGCCTGCGCCGCCTGGCGCACTTCCTCCGGGCCATCCAGTGCCAGGGGAGGCTGCTCGAGGTTGCTACCCAGGCCGCGTGCGGCATCGGCCAGGCGCCGCAACGGGCGCAGGCACAGGCGCACGGCAACCAGGCATACCAGCAGCACCGCGACGATGCGCAGCGCATACACCCGCAGCAGGTAATCGCTGATCAGCACCCAGGCCGACTCGCCGCTCCAGCCCTGCAGTTCCTGGCCCGCAACGGTCAGCCAGTGGCCATCGGCCAGCGGCACCGCGAACTGGATATGCGCCTGGGCTGTGCGCAGGCCGAACAGGCTGCGCCAGACGATCGGCTGGCCCAGCTCGTCGGTGAGTTGCACGTTCATCAGGCGCACGTCCTGGGCATGCCCCAGCTCGTACTTCAGGGCCTGCTGCAACAACAGCTTGACCCGCCTGTGCCCGCGGCGCTCGTCATGCTCTTGCGCAGGCGGGCTTTCGACGCAGTGAAGCTGGTAGTGGGCTGGCGCCTGCAGCGTACCGCCGTGGCAGTCGGCCTGGGCAATCAGGGGGGCGCTGCGTGCAGCAACCAGTCGTACGGGCACCTCTAGCGCCTGAGCGAAACGCACGTCGAACCAGATGCTGCTCGACATCAACTGGATCACCAGCGTGCCACTGACCATGATCAGCAGCAGTTGACCAAACAAGGTGCGGGGCCATAGCCGGTGAAACCAGCGCATGTCAGGCACCGGCCGCGAGGGGGGCGAGACTCAGCAGGTAGCCTTCGTTACGGATGGTCAGGATTTGCGCGGTCCCCGCCGGCGCCCGGCGCAGCTGCTGGCGCAGGCGGCTGACACACATGTCCACCGAACGGTCGTCGGGCAGGTGGTCGCGGCCGAACGCGCTGCGGGTCAGTTGGTCACGGGAGACCACACGGTTGTTGGCTTCCAGCAGTTCGCGCAGCACGCGGTAGTCGGAGCGCGGCAGGGTCAGGGTCTCGCCATCCGGGCGGGTGAGCAGGCGCTTGACGTGTTCCAGGCGAAAGCCTGCGAACAGCTGGGCGTCCACCATAGGTTCTTCGGCAGAGGTGCCCAGGCGTTGCGGACGACGCAGTACGGCTTTGATCCGGGCGATCAGTTCGCGTGGTTCGAAGGGCTTGGCCAGATAGTCGTCGGCGCCTACTTCCAGACCGATGATGCGGTCCAGCGTGCTGCCCTTGGCTGACAGCATGATCACTGCCAACCCAGGTGTGGCCTGCAACTGCCTGCACAGGCTAAGGCCGTCCTCACCCGGCAGCATCAGGTCGAGCACCACCAGCTCCACTTTGTGCCGGGCCAGCTGGTCACGCATCTGTTGACCGTCTGCTGCCGCCAGCACGTTGTAGCCGGCATCGGTCAGGTAATCACAAAGAAGTTCGCGGATCTCGTCGTCATCATCGACAACCAGCAGGGTCGTGCTCATGCAGAAAATCACCTGTTAGGTGAGGGCCGGCGGCGCTCGTTACGTTCAATTACATCCCCGTACATGTCGGGTCTGGAGCCCGGAGGGCTGATCCCTAGAATCCTAACAAAAAATCATCTGCAAATACGAAGCCTTCCCAAATGAATCCCCAAAGCATCACGCCAGTGTTCACCCCCTTCAGTCAAAGCGGCAATTGCCTCAAGCCGCTGGCCTTCTGCGTCGCCGTCGCCATCAGCGGTGGTGCAGTGGCTGCCGACGGCAAACCCCTTGAACTCGACGCCACACAGATCGAAGACAGCGCAGTACTGCCTGCCGACGAGGCCGGCCAGTTGGGCTACACGGTCGAGAGCACCCGCAGCTCCACTGGCCTGGCACTGACGCCACGGCAGACACCGCAATCGGTTACCACCATCACCCGCCACCAGATGGATGACCGCGACATCCATACCATCGAGCAGGCATTGGAAACCGCCCCAGGCGTAACGGCCAACAAGTCCGAGGTGGGTGGGCGCACCGACTACCGCGCGCGTGGATACTCGATCAGCAACTGGAAGGTTGATGGCCTGCAGACCCAGGGCGGCTCCGATTTCAGTGGCAGCGGCAATGCGCTGAACATGGACCTGTACGAACGCATCGACATCGTGCGCGGCGCCAACGGCCTGCTGGGCGGCACCGGCGACCCCTCGGCCACCGTCAACCTGATCCGCAAGGCACCGACCAAAACCTTCGGCGGCAGTGCCTATGCCACTTACGGCAGCTGGGACAAGCGTCGTCTGGGGGCGGACTTGAACCTGCCGCTGTCCGAAGATGGCCGCCTGCGTTCGCGCTTTGTGATGACCCAGCAGGATGCCAACTCCTTCCGCGACAACCAGTCCGAACGTTCCCGCGCCGCGTTGGCCAATTTCGAGTTCGACCTGGACGACGCCACTACCTTGGGCGCCGGTTACCAGTATGAATACAACAAGGTCGTGGGTGGCGGCTGGGGCGCGAACATCCCGATCTGGTACCGCGACGGCAGCAAGACCGACTTGCCGCGCAGCACCAACGTGGTGCCCAGCTGGAGCTTTGGCGAGTACACCACCCGCACTGCGTTCGGTTCGCTTGAGCACCGCTTCGACAACGACTGGACCCTGGACCTGAAAGCCGCCCAAGCCACCACCGAAGCCCTGAACCATCGCGGCCTTGCCAAGGTGAACTCAGCTGGGCGCGGCAGCTACGGTGGCTATTGGGACCAGGACGGCAGCGGCGCCGTGCTGAACGGTTTGCACAGCTCCAGCGACACCACCCAGCAGTCGGCGCAGATCGACCTCTCCGGCCCGTTCCAGCTGTTTGGCCGCACCCACCAGGCCATGGTCGGCTACAACGACAGCCGCACCGTCGGCTGGTCGCCTCAGTACACCTGCACCATGGTCGGCGACGGCATGACCAGCGCGCCTGCACTGGGTTGCCAGTTCCGCGCCAACAACGGCTTCCCGGTGACCGACTGGCACAATGGCGTGGATGACGACTACGACCTCATCGCCTCGCGCACCGGCCTTCACAGCAAGACCACCACTCGCCTGCAGGGCATGTACGCCGCCACCCGCCTGAGCATCACCGACCCGTTGTCGGTGATCGTTGGCGTGCGCACCAGCAACTATTCCTCGGTCACCCGCAGCGTGGCCGGCGAGCGCAGCAGCCAGGAAGAAAACGGCATCGTCACCCCTTACCTGGGCGCGGTGTATGACCTCAATGACAACTACTCGGTATACGCCAGCTACACCGACATCTTCACCCCGCAAACCTCTGAAACCAGCAGCGGCAGCAAGGTCGAGCCCATTCGTGGGCAAAGCTACGAGACCGGTATCAAGGGTGAGTGGTTCGATGGCCGCCTGAACGCCTCGGCGGCCTACTTCCGCACCAAGCAGGAAAACAAGGCCGTGTTGGACGGCGACCTGACCACCCCGACCGGCGGCAGCGCCTACAAGGCCGGCTCCGGGCAGGAAACCGACGGTATCGACCTGGAAGTCGCAGGCGCCCTGACCCCCAACTGGAACGTCTACGCCGGTTACACCTACCTGCACTTCCGCCGCGTCGACAGCGACGGCCGCAGCGACCCGTCGCACCTGTTCAAGGCCTCCACCACCTACCGCCTGAGCGGCCCGCTCGACCGCCTGACCCTGGGCGCCGGCGTGACTGCGCAGACCAACATCCGCGCCATCTCCAGCCCGGCTGGCCAGCCCACGAACGGTGTGAGCAATGGTGCCACTGACGTGAACTGGTCCGGTTATGCCATCTGGAATGCCATGGCCAAGTACCAGCTCACCGACAACACCAGTGTCAGCCTCAACGCCAACAACCTGTTCGACAAGCACTACTACAGCCAGTACGGGTTCTATGCCGGGGCGATTTATGGCGACCCGCGTAACCTGTCGTTGACGGTAAGCACCGCGTTCTGATCAAGCCCTTCCACAAGGCCTGGCGCTGTACCTGTAGGAGCGGGTTCACCCGCGAACACCGGCGAAGCCGGTGCCTGCACGCGCATCGCCCGCTCCCACAGAAGCAGCGCTGGGTTCAAGGCCTGCGCTGGGCCGCCAAGCGGCCCTTTCTTACCTGGGCTCTACCGCTTGCCCTGGATCAACCGGCTTCTCCAACTGGCCCTCGAAGCTATCCCAATCCTTGCCAAACAGCTCCACCGGATGCATGGTCCGGTCTGCGCCATTGCCACAGGCTAGCGCCTTGGCAGGGCAGTAAAGGTCGCAACCCCAGCAGATACGCTCGGGGTGGCGAGGGTTTGTGGGGAATCTCTTGGCCATGCTCAACCTCCCTCAGGGCTACCTGATCTGAACGTAAACCCCTCGCCCAGCCCGTCGTTTGACGGGCATCAATCCATTGGCGATCGCCAGGTCACCGTACATCGCGCATCCAGATATCTGGTTGACAGATATCTGGATCAGAGATATTTTCCACCCTATGTTGGTGCGCCGGGACAACACAATGCGGGTCATAACGAAAGCGGCGGTAACCAAGGCGATTGAAGCCCACGGCCAGTGGAAAGCGCCCCTAAGCCTGTGGCTGACGACCTTCGACAGGGCGACGCTGCGGTTTGAATCTTTTGAACAGTTGAGGCAGACGTGGGTCACTGTGTCTGGCTGGAATGTTGATCGCATCCCCCACTCAAAACTTAGGCCCGCCAGCCGCAAAGGGCCGCTTGATATCTACGTGTTCGATATCAAGAAAAACGAATGCCGCCTGATCGCGTGGCTCAATGCGCGAACGGGCACTCTCTACATCAAGGCCATTCTGTCGCACGCCGAGTACGACAAATGGTGCAGAAGCGATATCAGGTAGCAACCTGGGCCGCGCGATATTTCAATTCGACAGGTGACAACATGAAGCGGGATAAAATCGAAGCCAATGGACTAGATGCCTTCATCGCTAATATTTCACCCATGCTCGATGGCCTGAACACTCAGATGGCAACCATGGCCCAGCTTCTAGCCGCCTGCCATGACCCCATCAAGGACGATGCCGAGCTTGAGGCACGCATGGCATTGATCGACGAGCTCTACTCCCATGCGGACAGCGAAGGCCACGCTGCGGCACGCTTTGCCGAGATGGTTGCGGACCGCGTCTACGAGTATGAGAGTGAGTCTGTATTGGTGCCGTTCGCGAGCCAGGCCGAAGCGTTGGCCTTTCTGCTGTCGGACAGGGGCGTGAAGCAGAAGGACCTGTCGGCGATAGCGACCCAGAGCGCGGTATCCGAGATTCTGAACAACAAGCGGAAGATGACGGTTGCGCAGATAAAGGGCTTTGCTGAGTTTTTCGGCGTACCGGTTGAGTTCTTCATGCATGGGGTGGTTTGAAATCAAAGCCTTTGCTTGACCGAATGCTCCATATGAAGCGACCAGGCATGAAAAACCTCTCAATTTGTGCAGGGTTGCCGGACCAGCCATAGCCATGGTGGCTGTATTGGTGTAGACGTTCTGTCAATACACTGAGGTGAGAGTTTTACAATCTTGCGAGCCCCGCGGTGGTGGGGTATCGCAGGGTCGATGATGCACTTTGCTTTATCGCAAAAGGAGTTGCTTTGGAGCACCATTCAACCGGCAAGCGCGGCGTGAGTTACGATCCGCCGCAACGGCGGCAACGCAGGGACATCCCTTCCATCGTGCGCCGGGTGACGATGGGCGTTGTGGTCGTCTGGTTGGCACTTGTGGCAAGCCTTGGCGGCTGGATAACACAGCGCCTTACGGCAGAAGAGCTCGACAACCTGGCGGCAGGCGCCGAATACGAAGCCCAGATTACGGGGCGAATCGTAGACCGCCTGTTCACCGAAATGGCCAGCGTGGCCAACATGGTGGCCCGTCAAAGCGAAGTGATCCAACTTGCTGCCCGATATCGCCACGATCCGCCCGGCTTCGCCGCACTCACGCGTGAGGAGCGCGCTTCGAAGTTCACCCGTGACCCGCTGGTGCGAAGCGTGGGTGATTTCATGGATAGATTGGCCAGCGATCTCCACTATGGCCGTATCTACATGAACAATCTCTCAGACGATACGGTGACGGCCAGCAACTGGGCGGAGTCATTCAGCATCGTTGGCCAGATCTATACGGGCAGGGCCTACCTCATCGACGCATTGCGCACCGGCAGTGGTGAGATGTTCGGCATCGCCCGCTTGAACAAAACCCCCTCCTATTTCGTCGCCAGCCGCATCGACGATGCTGACGGCAAGCCACTTGGCTCTGTCACGGTCAAGTTCGATGCCCCGGACATAGCCCTCTACCTGACAGGGCGTCACATTGCCTTGATAGTGAACCGTCAGGGCCGTGTGACCACCGCGTCCAGCGAACTTTTCATGCTGCGTAACGTGGTGACACTGCTCCCGCCAGATATTCGCAGGCCTCTGGATGGCGACGAAGAGCCGGGCGAGCCCATGGATATCCGCGCTGTGGCAGACGCGGGTCAGGCCAATCAATGGCTCATTGACGGGCACCCTTATCTGGTGCATCGCCAGCCTCTGAACGACGCGCAATATCAGCTGCTGACGCTGGCAAAGCTTGATCACCTGCAGCCGATGCGTCAGCAGTACTACTGGACCGGAGCCTCTGTGGCAGCGCTCGGGTTGATCTTGATCTTGCTCTCCAGCCGTGTGGCCGGGCAGATGCTATTGCGCCGCCAGGAAGAACGCTATGCAGCCAACTATGACGCGCTGACCGGGTTGAAGAACCGGCGCGCGATCCTGGCTGCCTTGCATCGGCATTTCGCGTTGGCGAAGCGAACGGGGCAGGGGGTGCTGGTGGCGTTTATCGACCTCGACGAATTCAAGGCGATCAACGACACCTACGGGCACGAGGTGGGGGACAAGTTCCTGATCGAAGGCAGCCGGCGCTTGCAGGGCGGGTTGCGGGCAACGGATGAACTTGGGCGCTGGGGTGGTGACGAGTTCGTTGTGATCGGCTTGACCGCTTCGATCCACCCGGACGAAATGGCCAAAACTGCCGCAGCGATGCGCAGACGGCTGGTGCCGCTGCTGATTGGTAGCTACGAGTTTGACGACTGCCGGTTCGATTACGCGGGTGCGAGTTTTGGTATTACGAGTGTTGATCCCGCTGCGACTTCGCTGCAGGCCGCGCTTAAAGCGGCGGATCAGTTGATGTATGCCGATAAAGAGGTGCGGCGGGGGTTGCGGAGGGTTTGAGAGGGGGCTGCTGGATCGAAAGCAAGCACCAAGCTTTCAGGAGTGGCCTTCGCAGCCCGCCCCTAAGCCAGCAGTCTCTCGCAGCTTGTTGCATCCACCGCCGCATCCAGCTCAGCCCCAGCCAAATGCATTGAGGATAAGGTACTACCAATCGCACACTAAGAGAATTTTGCAGGGAGTTAAGAGTTCATTAAGTAGTACCTTATAGGCGTTAAGGTGTCATGAAGTGATACTTTATAAAGGGGTTAAACTAGCACAGGTAAGCCACGGTTGTGGTTCTGGACGATAGATCTGCGTCGCTTCGGCACCAGTCCAGGCTAGATCAGGCTTCTGCTGCGACTGGCGGTTTCTGGCCAATTGCGCTCAGCGTGATCATCAGGATCACTGTGCCATTGGCTTTTAATAAGGTTAGGTGCATGGGAGCGGGGCAGCTGTAGCCCGTTCCAATGAAGCCGCGGGGCCTAGTGCGATCGGTGGATAACTTCATAGCGAGCTTGAGAAAGAATGCGGCGGGCTACTCGGTTCGCATGGCACTGCTGAGGCGCGTGAGGTTCTCAGGCGCCTGGTTCGCGAACTGATTCTGCGTCACACATGCTCATCGCGGTTTGCCTCCAGAAACCGGCTCCATCAGGTTGTGATTATCGGGGTGTTGGGGCTGCTGCGCAGCCCATCGCAGGCAAGCCAGCTCCTACACCGATCGCGGTGGCTTCAGGGCATCCGTAAGGCAGGGGATTGGGGGCTGCGGGGGGAAAACAAAAAAGGCCCACCTTTCGGTGAGCCTTTTTTGGTACTGCGTATGGTGCCGGCACCAGGAATCGAACCCGGGACCTACTGATTACAAGTCAGTTGCTCTACCATCTGAGCTATACCGGCAATGGGGCGTCATTATAGCGATCGTTTGGCGCCTGTAAACCACTTCCTTGCGAATGTTCGCAAAAGACCTAAGTCACCGCCCCAAAAGAAGAATTTTCCTACCAGCCGCGGTGCATGGTGGTGACGCTAGGCTCGTTTTTACCCGGGTTGAAAAACAGCTTGTCATTGTCGCAGCCGCGCTTGCGGCATGGGGCTTCTGCGCGCAGGGGCAGGCCGTTGTCGCCGCCCAGTTGCATGCCGGGGTGGTTCCAGCCCAGGTTGCTGTTGGGGTGGGGCGAGGTGCCGCCGGCGCAGCCGGTCAGGGCCAGGGCGAAGGTCAGCAGGGCGAGGGGGTTGGCTCGGTTCACGATGCTCAGGTCCGGTGGTCCATTGTCGGTTCTGGCGCAACGCCAGAAGGTCGCGGGGCTGGCGGGCAGCGCGCGACGTCACTTTTTAATGATTTGGGGGGCGGATGATACACCGTTGCGGCGGTGGAGCATTAGCCTTGTGTTGTCTGTTATGGCCTCTTCGCGGGTGAACCCGCTCCTACAAGGGGGCGGGTAAGCCGGGTTATCTGTGTAAGGGAATTCTGAACCATGGGGTCAAAAGCTTCAGGGTTTGGATGCTTCGGAAGTATCCTACGCGCGCCGCCGAAGTAACGCTGTTGTCGGGGAAGTGGCTCACGGATACCGTTTTCGGGTCGCTCTGGCGACTGGGTGTGAGAACCCGACTTTGAACGTATCGGCTGCGTAATGGCGACTGTGCGCGGGCAGACCTTGGTCTGGCCGAGCTTCCTACGTTCACTCGGTTTCTCACCTCGTGCACGGTTGCCGCCTTTGTTCCGTGAGAAAGAATGAACACGGCAACTCCTTTTGAACTAGGGAGTTTGAAAATTGAAAAGCCTTCCGCCAGATAACACCCCCAAACCAATCACAACCGCAGGCGTGGAAACCTTCCTCGCAGCCGGTAACCCATCTCTCAATCTCCTACGCGTAGAGCCCGGCGTCCCCGTCGACGCGGCCTACGAGCATGTCTCGATCCTGATGGGCTACATCAAGCACCTGGTGCGCGAGGGGGATATGGAGGACGACCATAAATTCCTGGGGGCTGCCGATTACCTGTGCGACATGGCCAAGGCGCTGATGAACGATATCGAGATCGCCAAGGGTAAGGCGCATTAGGCATTGACGCGGTCATTTGTGGGAGCGGCCTTGCGTCGCGAATGGGCTGCAAAGCAGCCCCGGCGATTTCAGAGATTGCACTGAAAACGGGGGCCGCTTTGCAGCCCTTTCGCGACGCAAGGCCGCTCCCACAAAAGCCGCTTGCGCTAACCACAAGAAATGTTTATGCACAAGTGGCATTTGGGACCTGAGCGAAAGGCATGCCGGATCGCTACGCCGCTGGTCTTTGCGCAAACGCCTGTTTTTACTGGGCTGCAGCCGCAAGCAGGAATAAGCCAAGCGCTTGAAATAGCGCTTGGATCCAACAGGTAATCACAAGCTTGTTCACAGACTTATCCACAGGTTGTGCTGCGGCTAACCGTCGCGTTCCGCGAGAATGAGCAGGTTGCGCGGGGTCAGTGGGTAATCGCAAAACAGGCCCAGGCGCACGTCATAGCCTTGTTCTTCGAGGAACAGGGCGCGATCGAGTACCAGCCACAGCTCCAGTGGCCGACGGAACAGGTTGCGTACGCGCTCCAGGTTCCGAACCTCGGCCAGGCGTTGCCAGCCCGCAGCTTCCAGCATTGCCCAGTCCGGGTTGCCGCTCACTGGCAATTGCTTCAGTTCAGCCAGGTCACGGCAGTATTGCTCGAAGGGCTTCTCCAGCCAGGCCACCGGCAGGGAAGGTGTCGGCAGGTATTCATCGGTCTGGCGCTGCTGGCGTTGCAGCAGGTCGAAGCCCAGGCGCCGGGCCATCGAGGTGTCGCGCTGGCGCCGCACGCGGGCGCCGGCAGTGACGGTTTCGCTCAAGGGCAGGCCCAGGTCGTCCAGCGACAGCTGCAGGCTGGACGCCTGCGCGGCTGTGGATAACGCCTGGTATTGCTGCGCGGCGATGCGGTTGTAGCAGCAGGGGGCTATGGCCAGTTGCCGGCAACCTTGCTGGCTGGCCAGTTGCAGCAGGCGTACATGCAGATCGCCACAGGCATGCAAGGCAACCACGCTTTTATCGTCAGCCAGGTGGCGAGCGCTGTCGCTGGCCATCACATCCTGATGTACGTGCTGTGCTTGCAAGTGGTGGTGTGCACTCAGGGCCTGACCGGCAGCGACCAGGTCGGCGTCGTACTCCAGGCAGGTCAGGTGTTGCCCAGGTTGCAGCAGGCGACGGCCGAGGTGGCCTTTGCCAGAACACCAGTCCAGCCAGTGCCGGGGCTGCTCGCGGAAGGCCAGGTGGCTGGCGAAGGCTTCGATCTGTTGCCATTTGCGGCCGGGGACGGCGACGTCCAGGCGGTGGACGGCGGGTGGCAGGTCAGTCTGAGGGAGGCTGCCGAGGGCGGCGAGCTTTTGGACTTGTTCGGCCAGTTGCGGGAAGGGCGCGGGCAAGCGGTCAGCGGCGCTGTCGGCTTCGGCGTCTGCCAGGGAACATTGGCGCAGGTGGGTGGCGAGTTCGGGGTGGGTGGTTTCCCAGGGCAGTTGCAGGGTGGTGAAGGGGCGGGGTTTCCACAGCTGTTGGTGCTCGATCAGGAACTGGTCGAGGGCCTGGAAGCGGGTGCTTAGGTGGTGGCTGTGGAGGGGGCTGGGCATGGGGATGTGTGTTGGGGTTGAGGGCCTGTTCGCGGGTAAACCCGCTCCTACGAAGGTTCAGCATAGGCCTGTTGTAGGAGCGGGCGTGCCCGCGAAGAAGGCCAGGAGATGTCAGCGCCCTTGGCAGGCATCTACACGCAGCCAGCGCTCCAGCAGCTTGAAGCCCTGCACCAGCAGGAACGAGATCACCAGGTAGAACACGCCTGCGGCGAAGAAGATCTCCACCGGCAGGTAGGTGCGGGCGATGATGGTACGGGCCATGCCGGTCAGTTCCAGCAGGGTCACGGTACTGGCCAGGGCACTGGCCTTGAGCATCAGGATCACTTCGTTGCTGTACGCCGGCAGGCCGATGCGCGCAGCGCGTGGCAGCATGATGTAGAACAGCGTTTTGCCACGCGACATGCCCAGCGCCCGTGCCGCTTCAATCTCACCTTTAGGGATCGCCTGCAGCGCGCCACGCAGGATCTCGGCGATGTACGCAGCGGTGTGCAGGGTCATGGTCAGCACCGTGCACCAGAACGGATCGCGCAGGTACGGCCACAGCGAACTGGAGCGCACCGCATCGAACTGCGCCAGGCCGTAATAGACCAGGAACAACTGCACCAGCAGCGGCGTGCCACGGAAGAAGAAAATATAGCTGAACGGCACCGCGCGCACGTACCAGTGGCGCGAGGAGCGGGCGATGCCCAGCGGGATGGCCAGGATCAAACCGGCAACCACGGCAATGGCTACCAGCTCCAGGGTCAGGACCGCACCCTCGGCCAGGCGCGGCAGCCATTTGAAGATGACTTCCCAATTCATTATTCAGCCCTCGCAAAGCCGCGAGCGGCGCGTTTTTCCATGAAATGCATACCGGTCATGGCAAGCACGGTCAGGCCCAGGTAGATGCAGGCCGCGACCATGTAGAAGGTGAACGGCTCTTTGGTCACGGTCACGCCGATCTGCGAATGACGCATGATTTCTTCAAGGCCGATTACCGATACCAGGGCGGTGTCCTTCATCAGGATCATGAACAGGTTGCCAAGGCCGGGCAGGGCGATGCGCCACATCTGCGGCAGGATGATCCGCGAGAGGATGCGGCCCTTGGACAGGCCCAGCGCCAGGCCGGCTTCGCGGTGGCCCTTGGGGATCGCCAGGATGGCGCCACGGAACACTTCGGTGGCGTAGGCGCCAAAGCACAGGCCCAGGGCGATCACGCCCGCGGCAAAGGCGCTGAGCTCAAGGCCGGGCATGTTCAGGGCTTCGCCGAGGCTGTTCATGAGCCCGACGGTGCCGAAATAGATAAGCAGCACCCACAGCAGTTCGGGCACGCCGCGAACCAGGGTCGAGTAGAAGCCGCCAAGCCATTGCAGCGGCTTGAGCGGGGAGGTCTTGGCCAGGGCGCCGAGCAGGCCCAGGACCAGCCCCAGCAGCAAGGCGCAAAGCGCCAGTTTTACGGTCATCAGGGTGCCGGCCATCATGGCCGGACCGAATCCGTGCAGGTCGATATTCATGGGCAGGTCATTTTAGGGACTGGCGCGCCGCAAGGGCGCGCCGGTCAGGGCGGATCATTCGATGCTGAACGGGAAGTACTTGTCGTTGATTTTCTTGTACGTACCGTCGGCTTTGATTTCTGCCAGGGCTTTGTTCAGGTCGTCGCGCAGCTTGGTATCACCTTTGCGCACGGCAATGCCGATCTTGTCGCTGTCCATCACCGGCTCGCCCTTGAACTCGAAGTTCGAGCCGTCTTTGCTTTTCAGCCACTCGTACTGCACGTACTTGTCGGCCAGGATGCCGTCGATACGACCGGAGACCAGGTCGAGGTAGGCGTTTTCCTGGGTGTCGTACAGCTTGATGTCGACGCCCTTGAAGTTGTCTTCAAGGTAGGTGCCGGCCAAGGTTGCGCGCTGGGTGCCGATGACCTTGCCTTTCAGCGACTCTTTGTCAGTCTTGAAGTCGACGTTTTTCGGCGCGATGAACTGCAGCTTGTTGGAGTAGTACGGCTCGGTGAAGTCCACAGCCTGTTTGCGTTCGTCGGTGATCGACAGCGACGACACCAGGAAGTCGAACTTCTTGGCGTTCAGGGCCGGGATGATGCCGTCCCAGTCGGAGGTAACGACCGAGCATTCGACTTTCATCTTGGCGCACAGGGCGTCGCCAATGTCTTTGTCGAAGCCAACCACGTTACCGCTGGCATCCTTGTTGTTGAACGGTGGGTAGGCGGCTTCGATGCCCATGCGCAGTTTTTCTGCGGCCATGGCGTTTGCCGACATCACCAGCGTGGCAGCAGCTGCCAGGAGAAACTTCTTGTAGGTGTGCATGTATTGCTCCGTTAGCGGTGGCTGGACATGAATTGCTTGCAACGCGCCGAGGTCGGGTTTTCGAAGACCTGCTGCGGCGATCCCTGCTCTTCGACCAGGCCCTGGTGCAGGAAGACGACTTCACTGGACACATGGCGGGCAAAGCTCATCTCGTGCGTCACCAGCAGCATGGTACGGCCTTCTTCGGCCAATGCGCGGATAACGTTAAGCACTTCCTGGACCATTTCCGGATCGAGTGCCGATGTAGGCTCGTCGAACAGGATGACCTTGGGCTTCATGGCCAGGGTACGGGCAATGGCGGCGCGCTGTTGCTGGCCACCGGAAAGCTGGGCGGGGTAGCTGTGGCGTTTGTCGTAGATGCCGACTTTGTTCAGCAGCGCTTCTGCGGCTTCGATGGCCTCGGCCTTGCTTTGGCCGAGCACGCGGCGTGGCGCCTCGATGATGTTGTCGAGGATCGACATGTGCGGCCACAGGTTGAAATTCTGGAAGACAAAGCCGATTTCGCTGCGCAGGCGATTGATCTGGCGGTTGTCGGCTGCGATCAGGTCGCCATTCTTGGCGGCCTTGAGCTTGAGGGCTTCGCCGGCGACCAGGATTTCGCCCTGGTGCGGGTTCTCGAGCAGGTTGATGCAGCGCAGCAGGGTGGACTTGCCGGAGCCGGACGACCCCAGGATGGAGATCACGTCACCGTCGCGAGCGGTCAGCGAAATGCCCTTGAGAATTTCCTGCTCGCCGTAGCGTTTGTGCAAATTGCGGATTTCCAGCGCGGGCGTGGCCTGAGCCATGTGCGGTCCTCATGTGTTCGGGTGCGTTCCCAGCTGTTGGCGGCCTTCCTGGCGTGCGCCAAGCTAGCATAGCGGCATTATGACGGCCAACAGGGTCGCCGGGGACTGGGGGCGCTGGTGGGGCAGTTTGTCGCATCGCTACAGCGTAACGTCGCGCAGATGTCCGCGAAGGTGTCGCCCAGCACCAGAGCCTTGATGAAAAAAGGCGCGATGGTGCCAGCTTTGGCCGGCGCATGGAAGCTGTTTTGACCCATTGGAGGGGTAAACCCGACCTTTTGCCAGTGCAAACGGGTTCACCCACGAATGCCATGTTGATGTCACAAGGTTGTACCCATGGGTTGCACTTTTTGGCATTGCGTTGGTGCATGGGTGTTACCGAGGAGCACCTTTGGTGCATTTGTAAGTGAGTATTTCAGTAATCCGATGATTTGATGCCCTTTCGGTCATGCAATGGCCGAAAGCCCTCCAAGCCGCATCCTAAAAGGCCTGCAGCATTTTCTGACGGGTGTATTCGGCATGTGGCGCGCTTATTGCCAGTTGGAAACCGCCGATTGCAGCGACGCCTGGGTCAACCCCTGGCGCGCTCTATACCCGCAGTCGGCGTGGTCCACTCCTTACAAAGGTAGTTTCAATGAGCGGTAACAATTCCAATGACCTCGCTCAGGGGCTCAAACAACGGCATGTGACCATGCTGTCCATCGCTGGCGTCATCGGTGCCGGCCTGTTCGTAGGCTCCGGCCACGCCATCGCAGCTGCCGGCCCTGCCGTGCTGCTGGCTTACGCTGCCGCTGGTACGCTGGTCGTGCTGGTCATGCGTATGCTGGGTGAAATGGCAGTCGCCTCGCCTGACACCGGTTCGTTCTCTACGTATGCCGACCGTGCCATCGGGCGCTGGGCCGGTTTCACCATCGGCTGGCTGTACTGGTGGTTCTGGGTGTTGGTAATTCCGCTGGAGGCCAACGCCGCCGCGGCCATTCTGCATGCCTGGTTCCCGGCGGTTGATCTGTGGGCGTTCTCCCTCATCATTACCCTGGCACTGACACTCACCAACCTGTGCAGCGTGAAGAACTACGGTGAGTTCGAGTTCTGGTTTGCCCTGCTCAAAGTGCTGGCGATCATCGGCTTCATCGCCGTGGGCTGTGCTGCCTTGTTCGGCTTTGTACCGAGCAGCCAGGTGAGCGGTGCCAGCCACCTGTTCGATACCCAAGGCTTCATGCCCAACGGCCTGGGCGCAGTGCTGGCAGCCATGCTGACCACCATGTTCTCGTTCATGGGTACCGAAATCGTCACCATCGCCGCTGCCGAGTCGAAGGACCCAGGCAAGCAGATCAGCCGTGCCACCAACTCGGTAATCTGGCGTATCTGCCTGTTCTACCTGGTGTCGATCTTCCTGGTCGTGGCCCTGGTGCCGTGGAACGACCCGGCCCTGGCCGAGACGGGCTCCTACCAGACCGTGCTGAGCCGTATTGGTGTGCCGAATGCCAAGCTGATCGTCGACATTGTTGTGCTGATTGCCGTGACCAGCTGCCTGAACTCGGCGCTGTACACTTCTTCGCGTATGTTGTTCTCGCTGAGCAAGCGTGGCGACGCCCCGGCCATCGCCCAACGCACCACCAAGGCGGCGACCCCGCACGTGGCGGTACTGCTGTCCACCGCGGCAGCGTTTCTCTGCGTGTTCGCCAACTTCGTGGCACCGGCCCAGGTGTTCGAGTTCCTGCTGGCCAGCTCTGGCGCCATCGCGCTGTTGGTGTACCTGGTGATTGCCGTGTCGCAGCTGCGCATGCGCGCCCAGCGTGAAGCCCGCGGCGAGAAGATCACCTTCAAGATGTGGCTGTTCCCGGGCCTGACCTGGGCGACCATTGCCTTCATCGTTGCCATTCTGGTGGTCATGGCGCTGCGTGAGGATCACCGTGCGGAGATCATTGCGACTGCGTTGCTGAGTATTGGTGTGGTGGCGGCTGGCTTGCTGGTGCACCGCAAGCGCGAGGCTGCCGGGCGGGCGGCGCTGGACAGCTGATCCGCGCTGGCTGAAATGAAAAGGCCGCGCCCTGTGAAGGGTGCGGCCTTTTTTTGTTGCCTGTGATGGCCCTTTCGTGGGCAAGCCCGCAGGTTCGCCACAGGCCCGTAGGAGCGGGTTTACCCGCGAAAGGGCCGGGCCTGCTGGTCAATGTCCCTGGCTAATCACCGTTGCAGCCGCCATCGTATTCGCGGGTAAACCCGCTCCTACAGGGGCCGCGCGGAGGCCACAACAGGTTACATGGCCCTGTCAGCCGAACTGCTTCTGCTGTTGCTGCTGCTTGGCCACGAGTTCGGAAGCGGCGATATAGGCGTCCTGGAACTCATCACTCTCCAGCCAGGCCATGGTGGTCTCTTCGTCAGCGCCGTCCAGCCATTTGCGGTAGGCGTTGAACACCAGCACGATGTAGTCGGTGGCGTGTTCTTCCTTGTGCCCCTTGAGCACCAGGGCGAGCAGCGGATCCACCAGGAACACCGAGATCATTGGCACCAGGCCGCCTTCCTGCGCTTCCTTCATCTTGTTGAACATCGCGTCGTAGCTGCCCGACTCCATGGCCTTTTTGTACACCTGCTCGACGCTGGCGCTGTCGCCGGCGCTGGCCTTGACCGCTTGGCCGCTGCGTACCATGCGGTTCTGCTTGGCCTTGCTGGCGGCGCGCTTGGCGCGTTTCTGTTGCTTGGTAGGGGTGGCCATGGGGAAATCCTTGGGTGTGTCTGAAAGTGCGCGTATTGAAGCGCAATTGCACGATAAACCCAAGCAGCGCCCCTGAGCGCTGCAGCTTAGTGAGACGTCTGTGGGAGACATCTCCAGATTATGCTGGCCGAGGGCCCTGCATAGCTTCCCTCCCACTGCCAGCCATGCTGGCCGGCATGCCGGGCTTTCAGGTGGCCGGCTGCGGAGTCTCGTCTTCTTCGAAGCCGTGTGAAGCTCGGCCCACCAGCAGAGGGTCGGGTGCATGTGCCACCCGAGGGTCTTTGCCTGGGTAGTCCAGCGAATGCAGGAAGTGCCGGATGCAGTTGATCCGCGCCCGCTTCTTGTCATCGGACTTGATCACCGTCCACGGCGCATCGGCTGTATCGGTATGGAAGAACATCGCCTCTTTGGCCGAAGTGTAGTCCTCCCACTTGTCCAGCGACTTGATGTCGATGGGCGACAGCTTCCAGTGCTTGAGCGGGTCGTCCCGGCGCGAAATGAAGCGTCGCAACTGCTCTTCGCGGTTCACCGAAAACCAGTACTTGAACAGCAGGATGCCACTGTTGCACAGCATGCGCTCCAGGTCTGGCGCCTGACGCATGAATTCCAGGTATTGCAGTGGCGTGCAGAAGTCCATCACCTTCTCGACCCCGGCACGGTTGTACCAGGAGCGGTCGAAGAACACCATTTCACCCTCTGTGGGCAGGTGCTGGATGTAGCGCTGGAAGTACCACTGGCCTTTCTCCTGCTCGGAAGGCTTCTCCAGGGCGACAATGCGCGCACCGCGTGGGTTGAGGTGCTCCATGAAGCGCTTGATGGTGCCGCCCTTGCCTGCGGCATCGCGCCCTTCGAACAGGATCACCACACGCTGGCCGGTTTCCTTCACCCAGCTCTGTACCTTCAGCAGCTCGATCTGCAACGCATGCTTGGCCTTGTCGTAGTCCTGGCGGCGCAGGCGGGTGCGGTAAGGGTAGCTGGCCGGCAGGCGTGCCGAGGTGCTGTCCTCGTTGCTGCCTTTGGGGGCCGTGGCAACTTCCAGTGCTGCGGGTTGCTGGCTGATGCGGGTTATTGTCGGCTCCGGCTTGCGCTGGCGTGTGCGGCGTGTGCGGATCGGTGTGGTGGTGGGTTCGCTGGGGGCGGGGAGCAGGAGGGGTGATTCTTCGCTCATGGAGGTCCTTGATAGTCGATACGGATGTCCGTTTTCGATTATGAAGGTGAACGAATGATGGCTATTTGATGCTGGTCAATGCGAAAAAATTACAGGCAACAAAAAACCCGCACTAGGCGGGTTTCTTGTTGTCGCTTCGGGTAACTTTGCAACCACCAGAAGCTTGAAGGTGGTGCCCAGAGACGGAGTCGAACCGCCGACACGAGGATTTTCAATCCTCTGCTCTACCGACTGAGCTATCTGGGCGACGAGGTGAATTAAATAGATTTCCGGACCGCTCGTCAACGACTTTTTGAAAAAATTTTAAATTAATTCCGTCGCTTACGATTTTTGGGGTCATTCGGCCGGTGGAACGTAGCCTTCGGCCTGGGCGTATTCTTCGCCGGCGAAAAACTTGTCCATCTCAGCCTGGAGGAATTTGCGGTCCTCGGCGTTCATCATGTTCAGGCGCTTCTCGTTGATCAGCATGGTCTGGTGCTTCTGCCAGTCGGCCCAGGCTTTCTGCGAGATGTGTTCGAAGATGTCCTGGCCCTTGGCACCGGGATAGGGCGGGCGTTCCAGGCCTGGCAGTTCTTCTTGGTATTTGCGGCACATCACGGTGCGGGTCATCGGGCGTCTCCTGCAATCAGTTCGTCGGTCGCGCGTTCAAGCAGCTTTTTCACCGGGGCGGCGAGGCCCAGGCGCGGCGGGGTGGCGAGGTTATACCAGAGCCAGTCGGCCTCGACCACGTGCTCGCCGACCGGGTCGACGCGCACGAGCCAAGGCTCGATCGCCAGCTGGAAGTGGCTGAAGGTGTGGGTCAGGCCGTCCATGGCGTGGCGGCCAGCCAGGCGCAGGCCGTGCTGGTAGGCCAGGTCGTCAAGCTGGGCGATGTCGTCCAGCTCCGGGAGGCTCCACAAACCACCCCACAGGCCGCTGGAAGGGCGGCGGTAAAGCAGGATGGCGCCTTCGTGGTTGGCCAGCAGTGGCATCAGTGTGCGCCGTTGCGGCAGCGCCTTGCGCGGTTTGGGCTCGGGGTAGCGGGTTTCTTCACCGTGCAGGTGCGCTTCGCAGCCGCGCTGCAACGGGCAGATCAGGCAACTGGGCTTGCTGCGCGTGCACAGCGTGGCGCCCATGTCCATCATCGCCTGGGTGTAGTGGTTGGCGCGTTGTTGCGGGGTAAGGCGCTCGGCAGTGGCCCATAGCTGGTTGGCAACCTTGGGTTCGCCGGGGTAGCCGGCCTGGGCGGTGTAGCGTGCCAGCACGCGCTTGACGTTGCCGTCGAGGATCGGTGCACGGATGCCCATGCTGATGCTGGCGATGGCGCCGGCAGTTGAGCGGCCAATGCCGGGCAGCTCGGTAAGCTGCTCGACGCTGCGCGGGAATTCGCCGCCATGTTGCTCGACGACGACCTTGGCGGCCTTTTGCAGGTTGCGTGCGCGGGTGTAGTAACCCAGGCCCGTCCACAGGTGCAGCACTTCGTCCTCCGGTGCCTCGGCCAGGGCTTGCACGGTTGGCAGGGCCTGCATGAAGCGGTCGAAGTAATTGAGCACGGTGCTGACCTGGGTCTGCTGCAACATGATTTCCGACACCCACACGCGGTACGGCGTGATGCCCTGTTGCCAGGGCAGGTCGTGCCGGCCGTGCTCGTCATACCAGTCCAGCACTGCGCTGGAGAACTGCTCGGGGCTCATCGCTTGAACAGCCCCTTGAGCGCGTCTTTCAGTTCCGGGCTCACTTTGTCTCCAAGTTTTTCATCAAGCTTTTCATCGATCTTGTCCTTCAGGCGGTTGCCGGCCAGCTTGGCGGCAACCTTGCCCAGGCCGTTCTGGTCCAGGCGGCAGGCCTTTGCGCCGAGTTCCAGCGGACCACGGCAGCGCAGGGGTACTTCAACACCTACATAACGTTCGTTGACCTGGCAGGCCGGGTCCGGCATGGCACGCTGGTCGCCTTCGACGACTACGCCGACGTTGTAGTCCATGCCCAGCACGCGCAGGTCGAGGTCACCATGGCCATTGACGGTGAGGCCCGGGATGCGCGCCTTGAGGTCCGGGTTGCTGGCGACGCCATTGCGCACTACCAGGCTGCCGCGCAGTTCCTGGAACGGGGTGTCCTTGCCGCGTGGTTCGCTGCTCAGCGTCTTGCGATTGAGCGTGGCGATGGCCTGGCACAGCTGCTGTTCCAGGTTGGCATTGACCAGTACGCCATCGTTGATGGCGAAGTTTGCGCTGCCGTTCAGGGTGTCGACCAGTGCTTTCTGGCTGTTACCGGTGGCTGTCAGATCACTGGTCAGGGTCAGCAGGCCCTTGACCGGCGGCGTCTGTTCCTTGCCTTCGGCCTTGATGAAGTGTTCCACCGGCACCCGCTGGATATTGGTGTTCACACCCAGCTGTGGCACGGCAGGGCGCACGTCGACCGTGCCCTTGGCTTCGAAGGTGCCGTTGTACAGCGCTCCGCGCAGGGTTTGCAGGGTCAGCAGGCCGCCTTGGCCAACGGCCTTGAGCTGGGCGCTCTCGATCGGCAGCTTGTCCAGGGTCAACGAGCCGAAGGCCAGGTCGGCCTGCAGGTCGAGGGCGCGCAGACGGTCGACCGGCAGCAGCTTGTCGTCGCTCCATGCCACTTGCGTTGGGGGGGTGGGCAGTGGTGTGGTGCCAGCACCGGCTACGGCGCTGGCCTCTTGTTGCTTGACCTCGGCCTGGCGCGCAGCGGTGGCGCCCTTGGCTTCTTCGCTTTTGGCCGGCAGGTAGCGGTCGGCGTCGAAGGTGTCGCCCTTAAGCTGCAGGCGCAGGGCTTGTTTGGCGAAATCTTCGACGGCCACGCGGCCGCTGAAGGTGCTGTCGTCCAGCTTCACCGCCAGGTCTTCCAGGGCCAGGCTGCTGGGCGTGCCCTGCAGGCGAGTCACCAGCTCCAGCTTGGCGAAGGCGGCCGGGTCGTTGGTGGCCGGCAGCGGGTGGCCAATGCTTTCAAGGAAGGCGCGCAGGTTGAACTGGGCGATGGACAGGCCGCCGCTCAGCTGGGGGGCTTTGTCCAGATCACGCAGGTTCAGCTCACCGAGGGCGCGCAGTTGGTTGGCCGAGACTTTCAGGCCGTTCCACGAGGCGACATTGGCGGCCAGGTCGACCAGCAGTTGGCCCTGGGCGGCGAAGGTCACGGTCTTGCCGCCGGTAGGCTCACCCGAGGTCTCGCCCGACAGGCGCATGTCTTCGAAGTTGTAGCGCTTGAGCTTGCGGTCGAAGCGCAATTCGCCGGCCAGCTCGGTACGGGCCTTGATGCTCGGCTGGCTGGCGCTGATGAAGGCGCTGGCCTTGAGCGGGATGTTTGCGCCTTCATGGACCGGCCCGGTGCTCAGCTGGATGCTCTCGGCGCTGTAATTTTGGCCGGTCTTGGCATCGGTGTACTGCACGCGGGCGTTGTTCACGGTCAGGCTGTCGATGTCCAGCTTGATGGCGCGGTCGTTGCTGTCGGTGGTCGCAGGCGTCTGCTCGGCAGGTGCCTGTGCCTGTGCATCGGTGCCTGCGCCATTCTGCGCGGGTAGCGGCTTGCCGATGTCCTCCCAGTTGCCATGGCCCTGTTCGTCACGCGCCAGGGTCAGGTTCAGGCCCTCGACACGTACGTCGCTCATTTGCACTTCGCGGCGCAGCAGCGGCAGTACACGGACTGAAAGGCCAAGCATCTGCAGGTCGGCGAACGGTTCCTTGGGTTTGTTCAAGGTAGCGATGCTGGCTTCGTGCAGCTCCAGACCCAGCCACGGGAACAGGCTCCAGCCGATGTCACCATTGAGGGTCAGTTCGACGTGGGCCTTGTCGCGTGCCAGCTGGCGAATCTCGTCTTTGTAGTCGTTGGGATCAAAGAGGTGGGTCAGGGCGAAGCCCAGCGCCACGATGATCAGCAGTAACCCGAGAAGCCCCAGTCCCAGGATTTTGCCGAACGCTTTCATGGGCGAGTCCTTTTAGTCCGTTAGTGAGTTCAGGCGGCAGAGTATAACGCTGTCGCGGTTACCCCTGCTTGTACGACTAGAGATGTAGGAAATTCCTACGCCTGTATCAGAGGGTACGGCTTTCGACAGCTTAATATTGAGCTTTTGCCGGGACATGACCGATTCAGTCGGGCAAAAATGGACGATGGCAGATTGCTTTCATGCTGCTTGATGCTGCTACCCTTGCGCCGCTTTGCGAGCACCCTCCCTATAACAAGGATCAGATTCATGACCAGTACCGTCGCGACGGGAACCTTGGCCAGTGAGCCAGGCTTCCTGTCGAAGGAACGCATAATCGCCCGCCCGGGCTTCAACCGCTGGCTCGTCCCGCCAGCTGCCCTGGCCATTCACCTGTGCATCGGTATGGCCTACGGCTTCTCGGTATTCTGGCTGCCTTTGTCGCAAGCCCTGGGGATCACCGCCCCCGTTGCCTGTGCGGCAGACATGGGCTTCATGGCCCGGATGTTCAGCGCCGAATGCGACTGGCCAATCTCGATGCTGAGCTGGATCTACACCCTGTTCTTCGTCTTCCTCGGTTGCTCGGCGGCGGTGCTGGGCGGCTGGCTGGAGCACGCCGGCCCGCGCAAGGCTGGCCTGGTGTCGGCCTTGTGCTGGTGCGGTGGCATGCTGCTTTCGGCGATAGGTGTGAAAACCCATCAATTGTGGCTGATGTGGCTTGGCTCCGGCGTGATTGGCGGTATCGGCCTGGGCCTGGGCTACATCTCACCCGTGTCGACCTTGATCAAGTGGTTCCCGGACAAACGCGGTATGGCCACCGGTATGGCGATCATGGGCTTCGGCGGCGGGGCCATGGTCGGGGCGCCGCTGGCCACCGCGCTTATGGGGCATTTTGGCAATGAGCACGAAGTTGGCGTATGGCAGAGCTTTGTCGCCATGGCGGCGATCTACTTTGTGTTCATGACCGCTGGCGCCCTGGCGTATCGCGTACCACCGACTGGCTGGAAGCCTGAAGGCTGGGCTGCGCCGTTGAAGAATGCCGGTAACGCCATGGTCACCGACCGCCACGTGCACGTCAGTGTGGCCTGGAAGACCCCGCAGTTCGCGCTGATCTGGCTGGTGCTGTGCCTGAACGTGTCGGCGGGCATCGGCATTTTGGGCATGGCGTCACCGCTGCTGCAGGAAGTGTTCGCCGGTAAATTACTGGGCAACGAACTGACCTTCAGCCAGCTGAGCACTGCGCAGTTGGCGCAGATTGCCGCGATCGCCGCCGGCTTTACCGGCCTGCTGAGCCTGTTCAACATTGGCGGCCGGTTCTTCTGGGCATCGTTCTCCGACTACATCGGCCGCAAGAACACCTACTTTGCCTTCTTCGCCTTGGGTGTGGGCTTGTACAGCCTGGTGCCGAACATGGGGCACCTGGGCAACGTGGCGCTTTTCGTGGCAGCGTTCTGCATCATCCTGTCGATGTATGGCGGTGGTTTTGCAACGGTGCCGGCCTACCTGGCCGACCTGTTCGGCACGCAGATGGTGGGTGCCATCCATGGCCGCCTGCTGACCGCCTGGGCGGCAGCGGGGGTGCTGGGGCCGGTGCTGATCACCTACCTGCGCGAGTATCAACTGGCAGCGGGCGTGGAGCGGGCGGCGGCTTATGACATGACCTTGTACATTCTCGCGGGTCTGCTGGTGCTGGGCTTTATCTGCAACATGCTGGTGCGCCCGGTGGCCGACAAACATTTCATGAGTGATGCCGAACTGGCGGCCGAGCGTGCGTTGAGCCATGACAAGGGCGTCGATGGGGCGCGGTCGCTGGAGTGGAAGGCGGCGCCAGGCAGCCTGCCACTGGTGCTGCTGGCCTGGGCGGTGGTGGTTGTGCCGTTGGCCTGGGGTGTTTGGGTGACACTGCAGAAGACTGCTGTCCTGTTCCATTGATGTAACTGCATGGGTGCGCTTTGCGCCCCTTTCGCGACGCAAGGCCGCTCCCACAGGGACCGCGTACGCTTCAGGGTTGCGCGGTCCCTGTGGGAGCGGCCTTGTGTCGCGATGGGCTGCAAAGCAGCCCCCATTACGCAGTTGTATAGACCTGTAGCAGCATCCAGCCAGCGTAAAACCTGGCTTTGCCATATGTCATCCGCGTTTCAAGCTGGCGCGTTCTGGGCCTATAATGAAACCCTTTTCGCCCAATGATTTTGCGGAGCTGGTGATGGTCGAACGTAAGGCTTCCGTCGAGCGCAATACCCTGGAAACCCAGGTCAAGTGCTCGATCAACCTCGATGGCAGTGGCAAGGCCCGATTCGATATCGGTGTGCCTTTCCTTGAACACATGCTGGACCAGATCGCCCGCCATGGGCTGATCGATCTGGATATCGAGTGCAAGGGTGACACGCATATCGACGATCACCATACCGTCGAAGACGTCGGCATCACCCTGGGCATGGCATTCGCCCAAGCTATCGGTGACAAGAAAGGTATCTTCCGCTACGGCCACGCCTACGTGCCGCTGGACGAAGCGCTGTCTCGCGTGGTCATCGACTTCTCTGGCCGCCCAGGCCTGCAGATGCACGTGCCGTATACCCGTGCAAGCGTTGGCGGCTTCGATGTCGACCTGTTCCAGGAGTTTTTCCAGGGCTTCGTCAACCACGCCCTGGTAACCCTGCACATCGACAACCTGCGTGGCCACAACACCCACCACCAGATCGAAACCGTATTCAAGGCTTTCGGCCGTGCCCTGCGCATGGCCATCACCCTCGACGAGCGTATGGCCGGGCAGATGCCTTCCACCAAAGGGTGCCTGTAAATGCAAACGGTAGCCGTAATCGACTATGGCATGGGTAACCTGCACTCGGTGGCCAAGGCGCTTGAGCACGTAGGTGCCGGTAAAGTGCTGGTGACCAGCGATGCCTCAGTGATCCGCGAGGCCGACCGTGTGGTGTTCCCGGGCGTGGGCGCGATTCGCGACTGCATGGCCGAAATCCGCCGCCTGGGCTTCGACAGCCTGGTCCGCGAAGTCAGCCAGGACCGCCCGTTCCTCGGCATCTGCGTCGGTATGCAGGCGCTGCTCGAGCACAGTGAGGAAAACAACGGCGTCGACTGCATTGGCCTGTTCCCTGGCCAGGTGCGCTTTTTCGGCAAAGACCTGCAAGAAGAGGGCGAGCACCTGAAGGTGCCGCACATGGGCTGGAACGAAGTCAGCCAGACCATCGACCACCCGCTGTGGCACGACATCCCTGACCGCGCACGTTTCTACTTCGTGCACAGCTACTACATCAATGCCGGCAAGCCGGGCCAGGTGGTGGGACGCGGTCACTATGGCGTCGACTTCGCCTCAGCGCTGGCCGACGGTTCGCGTTTTGCCGTGCAGTTCCACCCGGAGAAGAGCCATACCCATGGCCTGCAGCTGCTGCAGAACTTCATCGCCTGGGACGGGCGCTGGTAAATGAGCAGGTCGAAGACCAAGGCCCCGACCATCACCCTGGCCCCCGAGCAGGAGCGCGAAGCGCTCGACACCTTGAAGCGTTTTCTCGAAGACCGCTTCGAGCTGCAGTTGGGGTCGTTCGAGGTGGCCGAGGTCCTCGAGCTGTTCAGCAAAGAGATTGCACCCCATTACTACAACAGGGCGATTGCCGATGTTCAGCTGCACCTCAAGGAGCGGTTCGAGGGCATCGAAAGCGACCTGTGGGCACTCGAGAAGCCCTGAAACCCAACAAATAGACAGGTTCCCAAGATGCTGATTATCCCCGCTATCGATCTGAAGGACGGTGCTTGCGTGCGCCTGCGCCAGGGCCGCATGGAAGACTCCACGGTATTTTCCGACGACCCGGTGAGCATGGCTGCCAAGTGGGTCGAGGGTGGCTGCCGCCGCCTGCACCTGGTCGACCTCAACGGCGCCTTCGAAGGCCAGCCGGTCAATGGTGAAGTGGTTACCGCCATCGCCAAGCGCTACCCGAACCTGCCGATCCAGATCGGCGGCGGTATCCGTTCGCTGGAAACCATCGAACACTACGTCAAGGCTGGCGTCAGCTACGTGATCATTGGCACCAAGGCCGTCAAGCAGCCCGAGTTCGTTGCTCAAGCGTGCAAAGCCTTCCCGGGCAAGGTCATCGTCGGCCTGGACGCCAAGGACGGTTTCGTCGCCACCGACGGTTGGGCCGAAGTGAGCTCGGTGCAGGTCATCGACCTGGCCAGGCGTTTCGAGGCCGATGGCGTCTCGGCGATCGTCTACACCGACATCGCAAAGGACGGCATGATGCAGGGCTGCAACGTGCCCTTCACCAAGGCACTGGCTGAAGCCACCCGTATCCCGGTGATCGCCTCGGGCGGCATTCACAACCTGGGCGACATCAAGGCGCTGCTGGACGCCAAGGCCCCGGGCATCATCGGCGCCATCACCGGCCGTGCCATCTACGAAGGCACCCTGGATGTCGCTGAGGCCCAGGCCTTCTGTGACAACTACCAAGGCTGAGGACTGAACCATGGCACTGGCCAAGCGCATTATCCCTTGCCTGGACGTGGACAACGGCCGGGTGGTCAAGGGCGTCAAGTTCGAGAACATCCGTGATGCCGGCGACCCGGTGGAAATCGCCCGTCGCTACGACGAGCAAGGTGCTGACGAAATCACCTTTCTCGACATCACTGCCAGCGTCGATGGCCGCGACACCACTTTGCATACCGTCGAGCGCATGGCCAGCCAGGTGTTCATCCCGCTGACGGTAGGGGGTGGCGTGCGGACCGTGCAGGACATCCGCAACCTGCTCAACGCCGGTGCCGACAAGGTCTCGATCAACACCGCCGCGGTGTTCAACCCAGAGTTTGTTGGCGAGGCGGCGGACCGTTTCGGTTCGCAGTGCATCGTTGTCGCCATCGATGCCAAGAAAGTGTCCGGGCCAGGTGAAGCGCCGCGCTGGGAGATTTTCACTCACGGCGGGCGCAAACCGACTGGGCTGGATGCGGTCGAGTGGGCGAAGAAGATGGAAGGCCTGGGCGCTGGCGAGATCCTGCTGACCAGCATGGACCAGGACGGCATGAAGAACGGCTTCGACCTGGGCGTTACCCGCGCTATCAGTGATGCGCTGGGGATTCCGGTGATTGCCTCGGGGGGTGTGGGTAACCTGCAGCACTTGGCTGACGGCATTCTGGAAGGGCATGCCAGCGCGGTGCTGGCGGCCAGCATCTTCCACTTTGGCGAGTACACAGTGCCTGAAGCCAAGGCTTACATGGCTTCGCGCGGGATCGTCGTTCGCTGATCCATTGATCGGGGCTGCTTTGCAGCCCTTCGCGGGCACGCCCGTTCCCACAGAGATCTCAGCAAACCTGGACTGCCCCCAAGAGTTGGATTGGTGTCCAACTTCTTGGGGGCAGTCCACAAACCTGTGGGAGCGGGCGTGCCCGCGAAAGGGCCGCGAAGCGGCCCCAATTGCCTCAACCGTGGTTCTTGCCGAGCAGAGCGTGGTAAAGCTCGGTATCCCCGAGTATCCCCACCACCCTGTCGTTATCCTGCAGCACCAGCTTGTTGCCGGTTTGATAACGAATCTGCAGTGCCTCACGCATGCCGATGTCGGCGTGCACCACGGTCGGCCTGCGCTCCAGCAGCTCCACATCTTGCCCCGGTGCCCATCTCTGCATGTCCAGCCCGTTCTGGCCCTGGCGTGCACGCTTGAGCGCGCCGCCTTCGCCAAGGTCCAGCCACGAATCGATACCTGGGTCCAGGCACACCGAGCCATTGACCCGTTTGCAATTGTCCAGGCTGCGCATCAGGCTGCGCCCGCACAGCACGTTCAGCGGGTTGGTATGGGCGACGAAAGTGCGCACGTATTCGTCGGCCGGGTTCAGCACGATCTCCTCCGGCTTGCTGTACTGGATGATCCGACCGTCTTTCATGATCGCAATGCGGGTACCCAGTTTCAGCGCCTCGTCCAGGTCGTGGCTGACGAACACGATGGTTTTGCTCAACTTGGCCTGCAGGCCAAGCAGCTCATCTTGCAGGCCCTGGCGGATCAGTGGATCCAGGGCCGAGAACGGTTCGTCCATCAGCAAGATGTCGGCATCCATCGCCAGCGCCCGGGCCAGGCCCACGCGCTGCTGCATGCCGCCAGACAGCTCATCCGGCTTCTTGTTGCGCCACTGGGTCAGGCCCACCAGCTCAAGCTTCTCGTCGACCAGCTTGCGCCGTTCCTTTTCCGGGCGACCCTGCATTTCCAGGCCAAAGCTGATGTTCTCGCGCACCGTCAGCCAAGGCATCAGGGCAAACTTCTGGAACACCATGGCAATGCGCTTGGTGCGCATCATCTTCAGCTCGGCCGCGGAGCAATTGGCAATGTCGATGTGCTTGCCTTCGTGCTCGACGAACAACTTGCCACGGCTGACGGTGTTGAGGCCGTTGATGCAGCGCAGCAGGCTCGACTTGCCCGAGCCAGACAAGCCCATCAGCACGCAGATCTCGCCTTTGTTGATATCGAGGTTGGCCTTTTCGACACCCACCACCAGGCCGGTCTGCTTGAGGATCTGCTCGCGGGTCTGGCCTTGGTCCAGCAGCGCCAGTGCCTCGCGCGGCTTGTTGGAGAAGATGACGTCGACGTCTTCGAAACGAATGATGCTCATGCCTCACCCCTTACCGGCAGTTCCGGTTGCTTGCAGATACGGTCGAGCATGATTGCCAGCAGCACGATCGCCAGGCCCGCTTCGAAGCCCAGGGAGATATCGGCGGTGTTCAGTGCGTTGACCACAGGTTTGCCCAGGCCGTCAGCGCCAACCAGGGCGGCAATGACCACCATCGACAGCGACAGCATGATGCATTGAGTGACACCGGCGGCGATGCTTGGCATCGCGTGCGGCAGTTCGATACGGGTAAGCAGTTGACGACGCGAGCAGCCAAAGGCCTTGCCGGCGTCCATCAACTCTTGCGGCACGTCGCAGATGCCCAGGTAGGTCAGGCGAATGGGCGCGGCAATGGCGAACACCACGGTGGAAATCAGCCCCGGCACCACGCCCAGGCCGAACAGGGTCAGGGTAGGGATCAGGTAGACGAAGGTGGGCACCGTCTGCATCAGGTCGAGCACCGGGCGCATGGCGGTATAGAACATCGGCTTGTGCGCGGCGAGGATGCCCAGTGGCACGCCGATCACCACACATACCACCGTGGCGAAGGTGACCTGCGCCAGGGTTTCCATGGTTTCCTGCCAGTATCCCAGGTTGAGGATCAGCAGGAACGACAGGGCGACAAATGCGGTCAGGGCCCACTTGCGCTGGATGAAGTGCGCCAGGGCGGCGAACAGGGCGATAAGCACGAACGGGTTGAAGAAAGTCAGGGCGCTGGTGACGCCATGGATCATGAACTCCAGGCCTTGCGCGATGGCGTCGAAGTAATTCGCGCCGTTCTGGGTCAGCCATTCGACGAACGACGCGATGTACTGGCCCAGGGGTATTTTCTGATCGATAAGCATGATAGCGAGCTTCCACCTGCATAGATTGAAATCAACCCGGGGCAGGCACGGTCCTGCCCCGAGGTAGCGCTACTGCGTAGTTCGTTATTGCGTAAGCTTGGCCTTGACCGCCTCCAGGCCTGGTTTGCCATCAACGGTGGTAACGCCGGCCAGCCAGGCATCCAGCTTGCCTGGGTTGTCCTTGATCCATTTCTTGGCGGCGGCCTCGGGTTTCATCTTGTCGTCCAGGACATAGCCCATCATGGTGCTTTCATCCTTGAGCTCGAACGACAGATTCTTAAGCAGTTGGCCAACGTTGCTGCATTCCTGCGTGTATCCTTTGCGGGTGTTTGTCAGCACGGTCGCCTTGCCGAAGTCGGGGCCGAAGAAGTCGTCCCCGCCGGTCAGGTACTGCATCTTGAAGCGGGTGTTCATCGGGTGTGGCTCCCAGCCCAGGAACACCAATGCCTCGCCGCGTTTCTGCGCGCGGTCAACTTGCGACAGCATGCCCGCCTCGCTGGACTGCACGATCTTGAAACCGGCGTCCTTCAAGCCAAAGGCGTTTTTGTCGATCATGCTCTGGATGGTGCGGTTACCGTCGTTACCCGGTTCGATGCCGTAGATCTTGCCGTCCAGTTCCTTCTCGAACTTGGGTATGTCGCTGAAATCCTTCAGGCCCTTGTCGTACAGCGCCTGGGGGACTGCCAGGGTGTACTTGGCGTTCTCCAGGTTGGCGCGCACGGTTTCTACCGTGCCGGCGTCGCGGTACTGCTTGATGTCGTTCTCCATGGTCGGCATCCAGTTGCCGAGAAACACGTCCAGGTCCTTGCCGGTGGCCAGCGACTTGTAGGTCACCGGTACCGAGATCATGGTGGTGCGGGTCTTGTAACCCAGTGCTTCGAGCACAACGCTGGTGGTCGCGGTCGTGACTGTGATGTCGGTCCAGCCGACATCGGAGAAGCGTACAGTCTGACATTGCTCGGGTTCGGCTGCTTGGGCCAGCAATGGCGCGGACAGCAACGCAACCAGTAACAGCGAGGGTGAACCTTTCATGGATGGACTCCTGAGATATTGTCTTCGGGTTCGCGTGGGTCGCCGGGCTTTCTGAGGGTCCGGTCGACCAGGCCTGCAGAGGGCAGGATGCGTGGCCGTGCTTTACGAGTCGCTTTCGATAATCCTCCAGCTCCGGGCAATCGCCTACTGGTTGGGTCGTATCCAGTACGGAACGGGTCGTATCCAGTATGGGCGATGTCGCTTATGGATTTTTCCACCCCCTCGCGCGCATTTTTGCGTCACCAGGCCGCTGGAAAACGGCGCGGTGGGCGCAGTTTCTGGTTGAGAACAGCGCGGCGCTGCTGGACAAAAGTACGTCGGTTGCAGACGGCGAGGTGGGCGGTAAAAGCCCGATGATGCTGGCATTCAAGGCGGCCCGCTGTTTGAGCCTAGCAGCTACCCCGCCCTGCGCATGGCGCGCAGAGACAAGCCCAGCAAGAGGTGATTCGACAATGGCCATCAGCGTGTTCGACCTGTTCAAGATCGGTGTCGGGCCCTCCAGCTCCCACACCGTCGGCCCCATGCGTGCTGGCGCCCTGTTCGTTCAGGGCCTGCGCGAACGCGGTGAGCTGGAGCGTGTAAAACGGATCGAAGTGCGCCTGTATGGCTCGCTGTCGGCCACCGGTATTGGTCATGGCACCGACAACGCCACCATCATGGGCCTGATGGGCGAGTGGCCGGACGCCATTGACCCGACCCAGATCGTGCCGCGTATCGCTGACCTGCGCGAAACCAACACCCTGCAGCTGGATAGCCGCTTGCCTGTCGAGTTCGTCTGGGCCCGCGACATGCTGCTGCTGGACGAGAACTTGCCGTATCACCCCAACGCCATGACCCTGATTGCCGAAGGCGAGCAGGGTGAGTTGCACCGCGACACCTATTACTCGGTGGGCGGCGGCTTTGTGGTCGATGCAGCCCAAGCCGCCAGCGGTGTGCTGGATGCTGACCAGACAGTGTTGCCGTACGACTTCAACAGCGCCGCCGAACTGCTGCGCCTGTGCAAGCAAAACGACCTCAGCGTGTCGCAATTGATGATGGCCAACGAGAAGGTCTGGCGCAGCGAGGAAGACATCCGCGCTGGCCTGCACAAGCTCTGGGAAGCCATGCAGGAATGCGTCAACAACGGCCTCAAGTACGAGGGCACGCTACCCGGCGGGCTGAACGTGCGCCGCCGTGCCGCCAAGCTGCACCGCAGCCTGCAGGAAATCGGCAAGCCCAACGTGATCGGCTCGACCATGAGTGCCATGGAATGGGTCAACCTGTTCGCCTTGGCGGTCAATGAAGAAAACGCCGCCGGCGGGCGCATGGTGACCGCGCCTACCAACGGCGCGGCAGGCATCATCCCGGCGGTGCTGCATTACTACATGCGATTCAGCGATGCGGTGGATGAGTCCAGCGTTGTCGATTACTTCCTGGCTGCCGCCGCTGTGGGCATCCTGTGCAAGAAGAACGCTTCGATCTCCGGTGCCGAAGTGGGTTGCCAGGGGGAAGTCGGCTCGGCCTGCGCGATGGCCGCAGCGGGGCTTGCCGAAGTGCTCGGCGCCACCCCGCCCCAGGTTGAGAACGCCGCTGAAATTGCCCTGGAACACAACCTCGGCCTGACCTGCGACCCCGTTGGCGGGTTGGTGCAAGTGCCCTGCATCGAGCGCAACGCGATTGCTGCGGTGAAGGCCATCAACGCGGTGCAGATGGCCTTGCGCGGCGATGGTGAGCACTTCATTTCCCTCGACCAGGTAATCCGCACCATGCGCGATACCGGGGCCGATATGCACGACAAGTACAAAGAGACCTCGCGCGGCGGCCTGGCGGTCAGCGCTATCGAGTGCTGATTTCCTGAACTGACCTTCTGGGCCTCTTCGCGGGCAAGCCCGCTCCTACAGGAACTGTGCAATCCCTGTAGGAGCGGGCTTGCCCGCGAAGAGGCCCTTGAGGCTGATGCAGGTGCAACACAACCGCCAATGCCTCTTTATGGTGCGGCGCCACGCTACCGATCGTCGGATGTCGCGATCAGTGTGAGGGTTGTCGGTGACACTTAAAGGTGTCGCTTCTGGGAAACCCACGCGGCGCGTGTCACTAAACTGCTCAACCGTTACAGGCAACGCGCTAGCTCGCCTGTTCTGGACGACTGGCCAACACGATGCAAGCACTTGAATTGCCCCATAAAGGCGTCGTTTTCAGGTTTTTTTGGATGGCCGTTCAAGTTTAGGCACGGCGTTTGCGTTGAGATTGGCAAGCCTACCCCCGGAAAATGACCGAGGGGTCATAACAAGAAGTAAGTGCCCGCCTGAGGCACACCCTGCATTTGTGTGAGGAGAAATCGCGATGACGTCGTACACCTCCGGGAATCCAACCCAGAACCGCACAGCACCCCAGTCCATCGGGTTTCTTCTATTGGACAATTTCACCCTGATTTCCCTGGCATCGGCGGTCGAGCCGCTGCGCATGGCCAACCAGCTGTCTGGCCGTGAGCTGTATCGTTGGCACACGCTGACCATCGATGGCGGCCAGGTGTGGGCAAGCGATGGTCTGCAAATCACACCGGATGCCGCCATCAGCAATGCTCCGCCTATCGACACCGTGATTGTCTGTGGTGGTGTTGGCATCCAGCGTTCCGTCACCCGTGAACACGTCACCTGGCTGCAAGCCCAGGCCCGTCAGTCGCGCAGGTTGGGTGCCGTGTGCACCGGCAGTTGGGCACTGGCCTGCGCTGGCCTGCTCGACGGCTTCGATTGCAGCGTGCACTGGGAATGCCTGGCCGCAATGCAGGAAGCCTTCCCGCGGGTGAACATGAGCACCCGCCTGTTCACCCTTGACCGCAACCGCTTCACCAGCTCCGGTGGCACCGCGCCGCTGGACATGATGCTGCACCTGATCAGCCGTGATCACGGCCGCGAGCTGTCGGCGGCGATCTCCGAGATGTTCGTCTACGAGCGTATTCGCAACGAGCAGGACCACCAGCGTGTGCCGCTCAAGCACATGCTTGGCACCAACCAGCCGAAGTTGCAGGAAATCGTCGCGTTGATGGAGGCCAATCTGGAGGAACCGATCGACCTGGACGAACTGGCGGTCTATGTGGCGGTTTCGCGGCGTCAGCTGGAGCGCCTGTTCCAGAAGTACCTGCACTGCTCACCTTCGCGCTACTACCTGAAGTTGCGCCTGATCCGTGCGCGGCAGTTGCTGAAGCAGACGCCGATGTCGATCATCGAAGTGGCATCGGTGTGCGGCTTCGTGTCGACCCCGCACTTCTCCAAGTGCTATCGCGAGTACTTCGGTATTCCGCCGCGTGACGAGCGCGTGGGCTCCAACACCGCGCAGCAGGTGGCCATGATGCCGATTCCGCAGGCCATGACCCTGTCGCCGCACAGCGGGCCGATGGCGGCCCTGAGCCAGGCACGCAACGAGTCGACATTTGCCAGTGTAAGGCTCTGAGACCGCGCCGACCTCTTCGCGGGCACGCCCGCTCCCACAGGTCACACCCGCTGAGCTTGAGCCAGCGGTGACCTGTGGGGGCGGGCTTGTTCCGCGAAGGGGCCGGTCCTGGGTAAATGAATTACGCGCGTTTGTTGAACTGCGCCAATGCCGGCAACAGTTGCTTGTCGATGGCCTGGCGAACTGCCGGCAGGATCGTCGCACTGCCGGTGTACATCTGCTCCACCATCCCCTTCAGCGCCCGCGCATTGGGCTCGGTCAGCCCACGAACCACCGCTTCACACGCCTGTTCGGCGCTGGCCCCGGCCGGAATATCGAAACCGTGCGCGCGCAAATGGCCGGCGAGGTCGTCCTGATCAATCAAATCCGCATGCATCATGGCTGTTGTCCCTTTTATCGCTAAGAGAGTGCTGCTGTGATTTACGACCGATTCTGTGACGTGTGCGACAGCCTCGCAAGGACAGAATGCCGCCATGGCTGCTTTGGCTAAGAACAGGTCGTTTACGACTAAATCCCCTGCCAGGCAAGCACGCACACTGAAGCCATTCACGGTACAGAGGGTTTGGTCACCCTCGCTCACGCACAGTGGATGTTGCTCGCTCTTGGCCCCGGTAGCTCACGGCTTTCCGGGGTTATTTTTTTGCAACTGTTATTTATGTCAGTTGTTGAGAATCGATGCATATAGACTGGAAAAATCAAAGTTTGGCTTATTGGATGCAATGTTTATTTTTGTGAGGTGCACAGCCTCGGAGCACACAGACTGTTGGGGATATTCGTGTCGATGCCACTAGGGGCTAAGGTTCCTTTCGAACGTCAGAAGGTGCGCGAGCCGACCTGGTAACAATGTTTTCGACGTTTAGAATTTACTGTGGTATCGCGAAAACGCCAGCGTCCCTGGGGACGGCTTTCTCGGCCATTAGTTGCTTTGGTGCGTTAACCCACAAATTAGGGCATAACATGGGGACCTCGCATAGCGACGAGGATCCAAGCATATAGCGCCAAATTTCCATACGCAGATGCGGACGTCGCAGTGCGCCATACCCTATCACTCAACCCGCAGCTGCAGAATCAAGGGGTTCCGATAGGTACGGCGGATAAGAATGATGTGGCGCGAACTTTCAAGGCGCCATGGCGCTTCCTAGATTTGGAAACCCTGGCGCCCGCTCTCTGATCACTCAAGAGGGAAGTTTTATGGTACGCCCCATGTATTGCGGCGCCGGCGCCCCCTCCTGTTGCTCTACCAAGTGGTTCAATTGGCAAACAGTCGTGTGCCCAAAAGGCGCTGACTTCGGCCCCGCCAGGTCCACGTGCAGTAACATCTGCTCGCTCGCCGCCAGGACCTCGTCGAACCCTGCCCGGTGCAGGCTGTGATACACGTGAAGACGCTTGCGATCAAAACCGATGATCTGCGTCTGCACCCACACCTCGGTACCCAGCTTCACCTCGTGCAGATAATTGATGTGCGCCTCCAGCGTGAACAGCGAATTACCGCTTTGCCCGCGGCTGTCGGCGTCCAGGCCAATGCGCTCCATCAGGGCATCGGTCGCGTAGCTGAAGATCAGCAGGTAGAAGGCATCCCGCAGGTGCCCGTTGTAATCGACCCAGTCCTCCTGGACCGTGGTGCGGTAGGTGATCAGAGCAGGCATCTTGGCCTCCTTAATCGCTGAACGACAGGCCGTGGCTGGCCTTGCTGGTTTTCACCGCTTCGAGCACCGCCAACAAGGTATCGTCACGGTAGCGTTCCAGTGCGGCGATGCTGCGCTCGCCCTGTTGCTCAGAGGTGCCGCTCACTACATCGTCGATCAGCTTGTCGGTCAGTTCCGGTGCTGGCAGGTATGTCCAGGGCAGCTTCAGGGCGGGGCCGAACTGTGACATGAAGTGGCGCATGCCGGCATCGCCACCGGCCAGGGTATAGGTAAGGAATGTGCCCATGAACGACCAGCGCAAGCCTGCGCCGAAGCGGATCGCGTCGTCGATTTCGCCCGTGGTGGCAACGCCGTCGTTGACCAGGTGCAAGGCTTCGCGCCAGAGCGCTTCGAGCAGGCGGTCGGCGATGAAGCCTGGCACTTCCTTGCGCACATGCAGTGGGCGCATGCCGAGGGCGGTGTAGATGGTTTTGGCAGCTTCAATGGCCTCGGGTGAGGTGCGGCTGCCGCCGACGATCTCGACCAGCGGCAACAGGTATACCGGGTTGAACGGGTGGCCGACAACGCAGCGCTCAGGGTGAGTGGACGACTCGTAGAACTCGCTGGGCAGCAGGCCCGAAGTGCTTGAGCCGATGATTGCGTCAGGCTTGGCTGCGGCGCTGATTTTGGCGTGCAGGTCGAGCTTGAGGTCCAGGCGCTCTGGGGCGCTTTCCTGGATGAAATCGGCGTTGCGCACGCACTCCTCGATGGTCGCCACGAATTTCAGGCGGTCTTGCGATGCGCCGAGTGCCAGGCCCTGTTTTTCCAGTGCCGGCCAGGCGTTGGCGACACGTTTTCGCAGTGCCTGTTCGGCGCCGGGCGCCGGATCCCAGGCCACCACGTCCAGGCCATGGGCCAGGGCGCGGGCAACCCAGCCGCTGCCGATCACACCGCTACCCAGGGCGGCGAAGGTTTTGATTTCAGTGATAAAGGGCATAGCTAGTCCTCAGGGTAAAACACAGTCATCAGGGTTAATGGCTAACCCTGTGGGAGCGGGCTTGCCCGCGAACACCGGCGCGGCCGGTGCCATCCATCCATCGCGTTGCCTGCTTCGCGGGCACGCCCGCTCCCACAGGGTCTTCGGCACATTTGCGATCGTTGAAAGGATCAGCGGCGCTTGAGGTTCATTTTTTCCCGACCTTCTGCCGGGCTGAGCACGCGGCCACCCATGCGGGTGATGATCTCGCTTGCGCGTTCCACCAGTTGGCCATTGCTGGCCAGCACGCCACGGTCCAGATACAAGTTGTCTTCCAGGCCCACCCGCACATTCCCGCCGAGCAACACGGCCTGCGCGGCCATGGGCATCTGCATGCGGCCGATGCCGAAGCCGGCCCAAGTGACGTTGGCAGGCAGGTTGTCGACCATGGCCTTCATGGTGGTGGTGTCGGCCGGTGCGCCCCACGGGATGCCCAGGCACAGCTGGAACAACGGGTCTTCAAGCAGGCCTTCCTTCATCATTTGCTTGGCGAACCACAGGTGGCCGGTGTCGAAGATTTCCAGCTCGGCCTTCACCCCCAGTTCGGTAATGCGTTTGGCACCGGCGCGCAGTTGGGCCGGGGTGGACACGTAGATCGAGTTGCCATCGCCGAAGTTGAGGGTGCCGCAGTCGAGGGTGCAGATTTCCGGCAACAGTGCTTCGACATGGGCCAGGCGCTCCAGCGGGCCGATCAGGTCGGTGCCCGGGCCGAACGCCAGCGGCGTTTCACCCGGGCCGATTTCCAGGTCGCCGCCCATGCCGGCGGTGAGGTTGACGATGATGTCCACGTCGGCTTCGCGGATACGCTCCATGACTTCGCGGTAGAGGTTTACATCACGGCTGAAACGGCCGGTCTGTGGGTCGCGGACGTGGCAGTGGACCACGGTGGCGCCGGCCTTGGCGGCCTCTACGGCGGATTCGGCGATCTGTTTGGGCGTGACCGGGACCAGGTGGCTTTTCGAGGCGGTGTCGCCGGCGCCGGTGAGGGCGCAGGTGATGATGACGTCGTGGTTCATGGTGCAGTTCCTTGTGATGTCGGTGTTGGCTTTTTCGCGGGCATGCCCGTTCCCACAGGATCAATGTGATCCCGAGTGTGGCGCTGTACCTGTGGGAGCGGGCGTGCCCGCGAAAGGGCCCTGTCAGTTGGCGGTAAGCTTGAGGTTGTCCGCGGCCGGCTTGCCATCGAAGGTGGTCACACCCTCAAGCCAGCGCGCCTTGTCCTCGGGGTGGTCCTTGAGCCACTGGCGGGCCGATTCCAGCGCGTCTTTGTGGTCAAGCAGTGGCTGCATCATGCGGCTCTCGTCCTCGGCGCTGAACTTCAGGTTGGCCAGCAGGCGGTGGGCATTGGGGCAGCGTTCGGCGTAGTCCGGCGCCGTCACTGTCCACACCGTCGCACGGCCTTCGTCAGGGCCGAGTGCATCCTGGCTGTCACCCAGGTAGGCCATGTCGATGTTCACGTTCATCGGGTGCGGCGCCCAACCGAAGAACACCACGGCCTCCTTGCGCCGCACCGCGCGGTCGACGGCGGCGAGCATGCCGGCCTCGCTGGACTCGACCAGCTGGAACTTGCCCAAGTCGAACTGGTTCTTGGTGATCATCGCTTTGATCTGCGTATTGGCACCGGAACCCGGTTCGATGCCATAGATCTTGCCGCCCAGCTCTTTCTCGAACTTGTGGATGTCGGCGAAGGTCTTCAGGCCCTTGTCGTAGAGGTATTTCGGCACGGCCAAGGTGGCGCGCGCGTCCTCCAGGCTTGGCTTGTCCAGCACCTTGACCTGGTTGGCATCGACGAACGGGGTAATGGTCTGGGTCATGATCGGGTTCCAGTAACCCAGGAACATGTCCAGGCGTTTGTCGCGTATGCCGGCGAAGATGATCTGTTGCGAGGCACTGGTCTGTTTGGTCTGGTACCCCAGGCCGTCGAGCAGTACCTGGGCCATGGCGCTGGTGGCAATGACGTCGGTCCAGTTGACCACGCCCAGGCGCACGTTTTTGCAGGCGGCGGGCTCGGCGGCGAAAAGCGGGGTGGCGACGATGCTGCTCAGGGCAAGGGGCAACAGGCTGCGGCGGATCAAGCTGTGCATGGTGGCTCTCCATCGGCAGTGCATATTGTTATTGAGGGCGGCCTCTGCGGACCGTGTGAATACGCTACGCTGGCGCTACCTTGCCCAAGCGCACGCTAGCGACAGGAATTAGCACCGGGGCGACCAGTTTCTGTGGAGGAGGGGATGATGGAGACGATTGCCTTTCTGTTGGTGCCCGGCTTTTCTGCCATGGGGTTCATTTCGGCGGTGGAGCCACTGCGGGTGGCCAATCGTTTTGGCGGGCAGTTGTACCGGTGGCAGGTGCTTAGCCTGGACGGTGAGGCGGTGCTGGCGAGCAATGGCATGTCGATCAATGCCGATGCCGCCCTGGGGGAAGGAGAGCCGGCCAACATCCTGCTGGTGGTTGCGGGCTTTGAGCCACTGGCCAATGTCGCACCCAAACTGCTGCATGCGCTGCGCCGGCTCAACCACGAAGCTGTCATGCTCGGTGGCATCGACACGGGCGCGATGGTGCTGGCCGAGGCAGGGCTGCTCGAGGGCTACCGGGCGACATTGCATTGGGAGGCGCTTGAGGCATTCAAGGAACGCTATCCAGGCCTTCAAGCCACCCAGGAGCTGTTCGAAATTGACCGCAGCCGCATCACCTGCGCTGGCGGAACCGCCTCGATCGATTTGATGCTGCACCTGATTGCCCAGTCTCACGGCAGCGAACTGGCGGTCAAGGTGTCGGAGCAGTTCGTGCTGGGTCGTATCCGTCAGCGCCAGGACCACCAGCGCATGCAGATCGGTGCGCGTTATGGCATCAGCAACAAGAAGCTGGTCCATGCCATTGGCGAAATGGAAAAACACATCGAGCCACCGTTGAGTACGCTGGAACTGGCTGCCGCGATCAAGGTGACACGGCGTCAACTGGAGCGTTTGTTTCGCATGCACCTTGATGCAACCCCGAGCGGTTTCTATCTCGGGTTACGGCTGGACAAGGCGCGCCAGCTGTTGGCCCAGACCGACATGTCGGTGACTGAAGTCAGCCTTGCGTGCGGGTTTGAACTGCCATCCTATTTCACGCGGCGCTACAAGCTGAGGTTTGGACGGTGCCCGCGGGAGGAGCGACGGCCTAGCGGTACAAAGTAAGCTTCAATCCAGTTCACGCTCGAGAATGGCCCTTAGCTTTTCGCGATTCCTTGCTTGCAGATCTTTGCGAAGCGGGGCGAAATCCGCTGCATTGAAGCGTGCACCCAGATGGTCAAATATCAGGTTCAACTTTCTGGTGGGCTCGACCGGGTCGGTAACGCAGTAGGCATAAAACAGGATCGCAACCGGGACCTGGTCCCCTTCATGGTCCATTTCGATACTGAGATGTGAAGAGGCGTTCATGACGGTGAAGGTACGCGTACCGGCCGACTGCAGAGCGGCTTGAACATTTTCTTCGAGGCTCTTGAACCAAGGTCCTTTCTCGCGGGGCGGGGGTAGATAGCCACTGTAAACATCGCTTAATGCAAGCAAGTGTGGCTCATACACGATGGTTTTATGAGTGTGTTCGAACAGGGTGAATTTCAATGATTGCAAGGTGGCGAGAGCGACAGTGAACCATTGCTGAGGCTGGGTCTCCATCGAGAATTTTTCATTGGCCACTGCTTGTGAATAACGCAGGCATAGCTGCAAGTCTTCCCATGTCTCAAGTGTCAGCCAGGGCGCAGGCTTGATGCTTAGCCGCTCCTCGAATACACGGGTATCCAGGTTCGTATCGCCCATGTGGCATTGCTCCTTGATGGATGCAGATGACCAGAACCGGGTACCAGAGAGCTGGTACCCGGTCTCGCTAATCAGATAGCGAGAAACGCGGCGATGTCGCCTTTTATCTTCTCATTCACAAGATCACGTGCAGCGTCGAAGTGACGAACGCTGAACGTGCCTTGTTGCGAAGCGCGATAAACGCGGGTAGAGGTCTTGTCGACCTTGCGGGTCAGGGCGCCTTCACGCTCGACTTTCGAGTCGTAGCTGGCCTGGAAGCTGGTCATGTGCATCGCCGGCAGGCCTTGTGGCGTCATTTCGCACTGGGCGACCACGAAGTTGCTCGATTTGCCGGATTCACTATGGCTGTGCTTTTCCAGGTGCGCCTTGACTTCCGGCTTCTGCACGACAATTTGCAGAACACGCCTGGCGCAGGCGGCGCGACGAGGGTCCGCGGAGACGCTGATGGTGACGGACTTGGTAATCAGCTCTGCCAGGGTCAGGTTGTCCTCATCAATGGCATCTTCGGCATGTGCTGCGCCCGTCATGGTCCAGCCAAACTTGATCAGGCCATCGTTGTAGAAGTTGTACCACTCGCGCTGCTGGGTCTCCTTGTCGAACTTCTTGTTGGCCAGTTCGGTCATCAAACGCATGCCGGCCAGGATGTCTTCTGCAATGTTGGCAGGGACATTGTCAGCGAAGACGCAGATGGTCTGGCCGGTAGCGGCTACGCGCTCTTGACCCTCTTTGCGGATTTTTTCCATTTCAACTTTGATGTCAGCCACTTTGTAATTCCTTGATAGTTGTGAGTTCCAAGACACACATGGTGAGCACGTGGTCTGGGGGCACTATCGAGCAATTACGCAGGGGGCATCAGCGGCACGTTGTTCCCCTGGAGTTGATCCTTCACTCACACGTGCTGATCAATCTTCGGGTGCTGGCTCGTCACTGTTTTGCGCGCCCAGGCTGCGCAAATACTCGGCTCGCTCATCGCTGCGCTGTGCAATGCAGCTGTTCCAGGCGATCTGGTAGGCCCTGCTGCCGGGTTGTTCAGCATGGGTTTCGACCTTGCAGTCTGCATCGCGCAGTTGGCTCCAGACTTTCTCGGCTGCCTCTATTCGCGACATCAGGCCTGCCTCGTCGCCGAACTGATCACGCATGCGCGCGACCAGGTCTTCGTAGGCCGACTGCAGCTCACGCTCGGCGACCTGCTTGTTGAATGCTGCACAGGCGAAGGTTTGCTGGTCGGTCTCCACATTGTCGCAAGGTGTGCTTTCGTCCTCACTGGCCTGGGCCCCGCTCACGATGGCCAGCAGCACCAGCCATGCCATTGATTTCATCCGTTTTCTCCTCAACAGGCTGTCGAATCGCAAGGATTCTCGCTCAGCCAGAGGCCAGGTGGTAGCTCCCTGACCAAATGTTCATGTACCGGCCGCAAATGTCGTTATCGAGACTGTCTCGCATCCCCGGAACACGCGCCAGACGCGCTCTTGTCGCGCATTGACGCTTTCGGCAAACCCCCTGTCGTTTTTGCACCGGGGCGCCTCGGGGCACAGGCATATGCTGGCCTCAAAGCGCCGGCAGAAGGTTTGGCGCGACCCAACTCTATAAAAGGGGACAGCCTGATGAGCCCAGCCGAACTACACGCCGACAGCATCGTCATCGATGGCCTGATCATCGCCAAATGGAACCGCGAGCTGTTCGAAGACATGCGCAAAGGCGGCCTCACTGCGGCCAACTGCACGGTGTCGGTCTGGGAAGGGTTCAAGGCTACCGTCGACAACATCGCGTCCAGCCAGAAGCTGATCCGCGACAACAGCGACCTGGTGATGCCGGTGCGTACCACCGCCGACATCCGCAAGGCCAAGGAACTGGGCAAGACCGGCATCCTCTTCGGCTTCCAGAACGCCCATGCGTTCGAAGACCAGATCGCTTATGTGGATGTGTTCAAGCAGCTGGGCGTGGGCATCGTGCAGATGTGCTACAACACCCAGAACCTGGTGGGCACCGGCTGCTACGAGCGTGACGGCGGGCTGTCCGGCTTCGGTCGCGAGATCGTTGCCGAGATGAACCGTGTCGGCATCATGTGCGACCTGTCCCACGTTGGCTCCAAGACTTCCGAAGAAGTCATCCTCGAATCGAAAAAGCCGGTGTGCTACTCGCACTGCCTGCCCTCGGGCCTGAAAGAGCACCCGCGCAACAAGTCGGACGAAGAGCTGAAGTTCATCGCTGATCACGGCGGTTTCGTTGGCGTCACCATGTTCGCGCCGTTCCTGGCCAAAGGCATTGACTCGACCATCGATGACTACGCCGAGGCCATCGAGTACACCATGAATATCGTCGGTGAAGACGCCATCGGTATCGGTACCGACTTCACCCAGGGGCACGGCCAGGACTTCTTCGAATACCTGACCCATGACAAGGGCTACGCCCGCCGCCTGACCAACTTCGGCAAGATCATCAACCCGCTGGGCATTCGCACTGTCGGCGAATTCCCCAACCTCACCGAGACCTTGCTGAAACGCGGCCACTCCGAGCGTGTGGTGCGCAAGATCATGGGCGAGAACTGGGTCAACGTCCTCAAGGATGTCTGGGGCGAGTAAGCCGCTCTCCAAGCCTGATAGCCCCTGCCAGCAACGCCGGGGCACCCACAAAAAAATTTTATGGAGTTGAGTTTCCATGGCCAAAATCGCCCCGCAATTGCCAATCGAAGTCGACAGCGAGACCGGTGTCTGGACCAGCGACGCCTTGCCGATGCTGTATGTGCCGCGGCATTTCTTCGTCAATAACCACATCGGCATCGAGGAAGTGCTGGGCGCCGACGCCTATGCCGAGATCCTCTACAAGGCTGGCTACAAGTCTGCCTGGCACTGGTGTGAAAAAGAGGCCGAGTGCCATGGCCTGGAAGGCGTGGCGGTGTTCGAGCACTACATGAAGCGCCTGAGCCAGCGCGGCTGGGGCCTGTTCGAGATTCAGGATATCGACCTGGATAAAGGTACCTGCAGCGTCAAGCTCAAGCACTCTGCGTTCGTGTACGTCTATGGCAAGTGCGGCCGCAAGGTCGACTACATGTTCACCGGCTGGTTCGCTGGCGCGATGGACCAGATTCTCGCTGCCCGCGGCAGCAATATCCGCACCGTGGCCGAGCAGGTCTATGGCGGGTCGGAAGAAGGCCACGAAGATGGCCTGTTCGTTACAAAGCCGTTGTAAGCCGGAGATAGCGTCATGGCATTCGAAGCAATGTTTCAGCCGATCCAGATCGGCAAACTGACCATCCGCAACCGTGTGCTCAGCACCGCGCACGCCGAGGTCTACGCCACTGACGGCGGCATGACGACCGACCGCTATGTGAAGTACTACGAAGAGAAGGCCAAGGGCGGCATCGGCCTGGCCATCTGTGGCGGCTCGTCGGTGGTTGCCATCGACAGCCCGCAGGAATGGTGGGCATCGGTCAACTTGTCGACCGACCGCATCATCCCGCACTTCCAGAACCTTGCCGACGCCATGCACAAGCATGGCGCCAAGATCATGATCCAGATTACCCACATGGGCCGCCGCTCGCGCTGGGACGGCTTCAACTGGCCGACGCTGATGTCGCCATCGGGCATTCGTGAACCTGTGCACCGCGCCACCTGCAAAACCATCGAGGTGGAAGAGATCTGGCGGGTAATCGGCAACTACGCGCAGGCTGCGCGTCGCGCCAAAGAGGGCGGCCTGGACGGCGTGGAATTGTCGGCGGTGCACCAGCACATGATCGACCAGTTCTGGAGCCCACGGGTCAACAAACGTACCGACGAATGGGGCGGTACCTTTGAAGGCCGCATGAAATTCGGCCTGGAAGTACTGAAAGCCGTGCGCGCCGAAGTGGGTGACGACTTCTGCGTGGGCATGCGTATCTGTGGTGACGAGTTCCACCCTGATGGCCTCAGCCACGAGGACATGAAGCAGATCGCTGCCTACTACGACGCCACCGGCATGCTCGACTTCATCGGCGTGGTCGGCTCGGGTTGCGATACCCACAACACCCTGGCCAACGTCATCCCCAACATGAGCTACCCGCCGGAGCCGTTCCTGCACCTGGCAGCCGGTATCAAGGAAGTGGTCAAGGTCCCGGTGCTGCACGCGCAGAACATCAAAGACCCGAACCAGGCCACGCGCATCCTTGAAGGCGGCTACGTGGACATGGTCGGCATGACCCGTGCGCACATGGCCGACCCGCACCTGATCGCCAAGATCAAGATGGGCCAGATCGACCAGATCAAGCAGTGCGTCGGTGCCAACTACTGCATCGACCGCCAGTACCAGGGCCTGGATGTGCTGTGCATCCAGAACGCCGCGACCTCCCGTGAGTACATGGGTGTGCCGCACATCATCGAGAAGACCACCGGCGTCAAGCGCAAGGTGGTGGTGGTTGGCGCAGGCCCTGCCGGCATGGAAGCGGCCCGCGTGGCTGCTGAACGCGGCCACGACGTGACCCTGTTCGAGAAGAGGGACCAGATTGGCGGGCAGATCACCATTGCCGCCAAGGCCCCGCAGCGTGACCAGATTGCCGGTATCACCCGCTGGTACCAGCTTGAGCTGGCTCGCCTGAAAGTTGACTTGCGCCTGGGCACTGCCGCTGATGTGGCGGCGATCCAGGACCTGCGCCCGGACGTCATCGTGCTGGCCGTAGGTGGGCACTCGTTCCTGGAGCAGAACGAGCACTGGGGCGCCGCTGAAGGGCTGGTGGTCAGCAGCTGGGATGTGCTCGATGGCAAGGTAGCGCCGGGCAAGAACGTGCTGGTGTACGACACCATCTGCGAATTCACCGGTATGTCGGTCGCCGACTTCATCGCTGACAAGGGCAGCCAGGTCGAGATCGTCACCGACGACATCAAGCCAGGCGTGGCCATGGGGGGGACCACCTTCCCCACCTACTACCGCAGCATGTACCCCAAAGAAGTGATCATGACCGGCGACATGATGCTGGAAAAGGTCTACCGCGAAGGCGACAAGCTGGTGGCGGTACTGGAGAACGAATACACCGGCGCCAAGGAAGAGCGCGTGGTCGATCAGGTAGTGGTCGAGAACGGCGTGCGGCCTGACGAAGAGCTGTACTACGCGCTCAAGGAAGGTTCGCGCAACAAGGGCCAGATCGACGTGGAGGCGCTGTTCGCCATCAAGCCACAGCCGATCCTCAGCCAGCCGGGCGAAGGCTACCTGCTGTACCGCATCGGTGACTGCGTGGCCCAGCGTAACGTGCATGCGGCGATCTACGACGCCTTGCGCCTGTGCAAGGACTTCTGATCGTTAACAGTCGCCGCCATCGGGCGCGATCCCTGTAGGAGCGGGTTTACCCGCGAATGCGTCAGCACTGACAACACTGTTGCCTGACCGAACGCATTCGCGGGTAAACCCGCTCCTACATGGGGCCAGTCTCGCCCTCTGGTCGGCGCAAGAATCCAGCTGTTTGTGGGAGCCTCCCATGTTGAACACCCTTCTACCCATCCTGCTGTTCGCTGCCCTTGGCCTGGCAGTGCTCGGTGCCTTGCGCCGGGTGCGCATGTGGCGCCGTGGCCGGCCGTCCAAGGTCAACCTGATCGGCGGCCTGCTGGCCATGCCGCGCCGCTACCTGGTGGACCTGCACCATGTGGTTGAGCGCGACAAATACATGTCCAAGACCCACGTGGCCACTGCGGGCGGCTTTGTGCTGTCTGCTGTGCTGGCCATTCTGGTGCATGGTTTTGGCCTGCAGAGCAAGATCCTCGGCTATGCACTGCTGGTAGCCACGGTGATCATGTTCACCGGTGCCATCTTTGTCTTCAAACGCCGCCTGAACCCGCCCTCTCGTCTGTCCAAGGGCCCGTGGATGCGCCTGCCGAAGAGTTTGCTGGCGTTCGCCGTGAGCTTCTTCATTGCCACCCTGCCGGTCGCCGGTATCCTGCCGGCCAACACGGGTGGTTGGGTGATGGTCGCCGTTCTGGGCCTGGGCGTGCTGTGGGGTGTGTCGGAGCTGTTCTTTGGCATGACCTGGGGCGGCCCGATGAAGCACGCCTTCGCCGGTGCCTTGCACCTGGCCTGGCACCGCCGTGCCGATCGCTTCGGCGGCGGCCGCTCCACCGGCCTCAAGCCGTTGGACCTGGAAGACCCGAACGCACCCCTTGGCGTGGAAAAGCCGGTGGACTTCACCTGGAACCAGCTGCTGGGCTTCGATGCCTGCGTGCAGTGCGGTAAATGTGAAGCCATGTGCCCGGCCTTTGCCGCTGGCCAGCCGCTGAACCCGAAAAAACTCATCCAGGACATGGTCATCGGCCTTGCCGGTGGCACTGACGCGCAATTTGCCGGTAGCCCATACCCTGGCAAACCAATCGGCGAACACGGTGGCAATCCACACCAGCCGATCGTCAATGGCCTGGTCGACGCCGAAACGCTGTGGTCCTGCACCACCTGCCGTGCCTGCGTCGAGGAGTGCCCGATGATGATCGAGCACGTCGATGCCATCGTCGACATGCGCCGCCACCTCACCCTGGAAAAGGGCGCAACCCCGAACAAGGGCGCCGAGGTGCTGGACAACCTGATCGCCACCGACAACCCCGGCGGCTTCGCCCCCGGCGGGCGCATGAACTGGGCTGCCGACCTTAATCTGCGGCTGCTGTCTGAAGTGAAAGCGACCGAAGTGTTGTTCTGGGTCGGTGATGGTGCCTTCGACATGCGTAACCAACGCACTTTGCGTTCGTTTGTCAAAGTATTGAAAGCCTCGGGTGTGGACTTCGCCGTACTCGGCCTGGAAGAGCGCGACAGCGGCGACGTGGCGCGTCGTCTGGGCGATGAGGCGACCTTCCAGCAACTGGCCAAGCGCAATATCCAGACCTTGGCCAAGTACAAGTTCCAGCGCATCGTCACCTGCGACCCGCACAGCTTCCATGTGCTGAAGAACGAATACGGCGCCCTGGGTGGTGACTACCAGGTGCAGCACCACAGCACCTACATCGCCGAACTGATCGCGGCCAAGAAGCTCAACCTGGGCCAACACAAGGGCGGCAGCGTCACCTACCACGATCCGTGCTACCTGGGCCGCTACAACGGCGAGTACGAAGCCCCGCGCGAAGTGCTCAAGGCGCTGGGTATCGAGGTGCGCGAGATGCAGCGTTCGGGCTTCCGTTCCCGTTGCTGCGGTGGTGGTGGCGGTGCGCCGATCACTGACATCCCTGGCAAGCAGCGTATTCCCGATATGCGCATGGACGACATTCGTGAGACCGAGGCCGAGCTGGTAGCCGTGGGTTGCCCGCAGTGCACCGCCATGCTTGAAGGCGTGGTCGAGCCGCGCCCACAGATCAAGGACTTGGCCGAACTGGTGGCCGACGTGCTGATCGAGGAGGACGCATCCACTGTCCCAAAGCCGCAAACGGCTAAACGTGAACCTGCGGAGGTGCACTGATGAGCGACATTATCCGCCGCGACCCACGCGCCGAGTGGATCGCCCGTAACCGCCTGCACCCGCTGCATGCCGCGATGCAGACGCAACAGACCAGCTGGATGGGGCCTAACGGCATCATCCGCAAGAACCCACATGCGATTGCCGCGGGCTTTGTCGGCCCGGCCGGTATCAAGCGTATCGACCGCAGCGGCGCCCAGCAGGGCACCGGCGCGGGCGGGCGGCGCACGGCAACAGTCGAGGTCAAGTTGCCACTGCACCAGGTGGCGGCGCCGGCGTTCTACATTGCCGTGGTGCCGGACATGGTTGGCGGCCGCCTGAGCAGCCACGACCGCGACCTGCTTGGCCTGGCCCACAGCCTGGCCGGCAGCGACGGGGCGGTGCTGGCCGTGGTGTTCAACGAGCACAAGGAAAGCAACTTTTCCACAGCCGGTGTCGACCGCCTGCTGGTTATCGAAGGCGAGGCCTTTGAAGGTTATGCACCGGAGCAACTGGTGCAGGGCCTGCGGGCTGTGGATAACCAGTTCGCGCCGCGCCACTGGCTGCTGCCCGACAGCCGCACCGGTGGCGGTGAACTGGGTCGGCGCCTGGGCGCCGCGCTGGGCGAGCGCCCGGCAACGCGGGTATGGCAGATCAAGGACGGCCAGTGCATTGGTCGCGCCGGTGCCGGCCAGCAAGACCTGCAACGCACCGTGCCGCGCCTGATCCTGGCGGCGGCCGAGTGCGCCGAACCGGTCAGCGAAACCCGTCACGAAGCCTTGCCGGTGGAGTTGTCCACAAGCGTGGCACGCAGCCTGCCGCGCATCGAAGACCTTGGCTCGGTGGCCGTCGACCCGGCCACCATTGCCATGGCCGAAGCGGAGTTCATCGTCTCGGGCGGCAACGGTGTCAAGGACTGGGACCTGTACCACAAGGCCACCGCAGCCCTCGGCGCTACCGAAGGTGCCTCGCGGGTGGCGGTGGACGACGGCTTCATGCCGCGTAACCGCCAAGTGGGGGCTACCGGCACCTGGGTTACCGCGCGTGTCTACGTGGCTGTGGGTATCTCGGGCGCGATCCAGCACCTGCAGGGTATCGGTGCCTGCGACAAGGTGGTGGCGATCAATATGGATCCAGGCTGCGACATGATCAAACGGGCTGACCTGTCGGTGATTGGCGACAGCTCGGCGATTCTCAAGGCGCTGATCGAGGCTGTGGACAACTACCGCAGCGGCGGCCAGCGCGACGCGGCATAAGGGCACGAGCATGAGTACGAAAGTGATCAGCCTGGTTTCCATTGGTGCCCACCCCAGCTCTGGCCGCGCCCGCCGCGCCGAGCAGGATGCCCGTGCCGTGGAGTTGGGTTTGCAGCTGGCTGGGGATAACTTGCAGGTGGTGCATGCGGGCGATCCACAGGAAGAGGCCTTGCGCGCTTACCTGGGCATGGGCCTGGACCACCTCGACGTGCTGGAGCAACCGGCCGGGGCCGATGTGCTGGGCGTGCTGGGCGATTATCTGCGCGACGCCGGGGCCCAACTGGTGCTGACCGGCAGCCAGGCCGAGACTGGCGAGGGATCGGGCATGTTGCCGTTCCTGCTGGCCGAAAAGCTCGGCTGGCCGCTGATTGTCGGGTTGGCCGAAGTGGAGTCGATCGACAACGGCACCGCGCAGGTGTTGCAGGCTTTGCCGCGTGGTCAGCGGCGTCGCTTGAAGGTGCGTTTGCCATTGCTCGCGACTGTGGATAACGCTGCGCCCAAGCCGCGCCAGAGCGCTTTTGGGCCTGCGCGCCGGGGGGTATTGGCGGCGCGTAATGTGGCCATTGTCGAAGATGAGCTGTTGGCTGAAGCCGAGTTGCAACCGGCCCGTCCAAGGCCCAAGCGCTTGAAGGTAATCAAGGCCAAGAGTGGCGCCGACCGCATGAAGGCCGCGACGGCCAAGGCCAGTGGCGGTGGTGGCAAGGTGCTGAAGGACGTTTCGCCGCAGGAAGGCGCTGAGGCGATCCTCAAGCTGCTGGTGGAAGAGGGCGTCCTGCGCTGAAGCAGGAGGGCTAGAGGTCTCTTTTTGGGAGCGCCCCGGCAAGGGCGCTCCCCTCATTCAATACTCAGCATCGAGCGAGCGCTTTTGCCCACCAAATCTGTTCGTCAAGGTGTGGATAAAGTGTTGGTGCATGTCCACAGGCCTTGTGCGGCGGGTTCTTCAGGGTTTTGATCAAAAACCGTTCAGGGACTGTACCAGTCGTCGTAAACGCACAAGCCAGCATCTTCCTGATTTTGCCCACAATCGCTGTTAGCCGGTCTGTGGATAATCTGTTCGGTTACGGCTGCAGGCTGCGTCGTTCAAGGTTTTGATAGATTTGTTCAAAAAATGATCATTTCGTCTGAATCCTGCTTGTTCCTTGAAAAACAGGGCATTGAATCGCTTATCCACAACCTTATTGCACACATTTCATCGTTTGCTCACAAAGTCTGTTGGTCTCTCTGTGGACAAGGTGTATGAACTCCGCTGCAGCCCAGTGAGAATGAGGGCTCCGCCAATATGATCAAATAATGATCAGCGTTCTGCCTGACATTTTTGCTAGTACTCAAAATTTCAATCAGCCATTACCGTGTCCACAACTCCCTGTTTTGTGGATCACTCATGGCGACATTCTTGTTGAGCGCCGATCGGCAACTATCAGTTCTGCATGGGTTAGCCTTCAGCCCGCGGGTTTATTCGCCTTACGGCATCATGAACGCAGCGCCTGTACCAGGGCTTGCATTCTGTGGGCAGTATCAAGACCCCTTGACTGGCAGTTACCCATTGGGAAATGGCCATCGCTTCTATAGCCCAAACCTGATGCGATTCATTACGCACGACAGGCTAAGCCCATTTTCCAGGGGGGGGATCAACAGTTACGTCTATTGCGGCGCTGATCCCGTGAATCGCCATGACCCGAGCGGAGCGGCCTGGAGCATCTTGCTCAGGTCCGTCAGTGTGGTGTCCAGTGCTGCCACTTTGGTCGGTTCTGTGGTGCGTACCGTCAAGAATGTAGTGGGGCGCCGGATTGCTTTCAAGGCCAGGATTACTAACTCAGGAAGGGAAACCCCGGTTGTTCATAATGAGTTACCCCATTTATCTAGGGTATCCAACCAGCAGTTCTTCATAACGGGGAGCGCAGGTCTTGCTGGGCAAGTGATCGCTGCGACCTCTGGTGTGACGCCAGCCTTGCAAACGGCTACGGATGTATTGGGCCTGGTGAACTCAGTGACTAACCTTAGCGGTGGATTGACTGGCAACCTTGCTGCAGCCCGTGAGGTAGGCAGGTACTTTTGGAGATATCCGCGTGAAATCCCTGGCGTGGCACTGGAGACGTTAATGGACGTCACAATGATGGACGAGATGGCCGCTAACGTGGGTAGAGGGTTGACAGCAGTTGCGAACAGGATAAGTTTCTGGAGAACGCCTACCTATGAGGTTCAGGTCTAGCACTGGCCCTCAGTGGCTGTAGGTGGCTTGATGCGCTCCGACCTGAAATCAGTCGGAGCGCTGTAAGCCTAGTTGCGTATTTACTGCGCCTGCACTTCCTTCAGATACGGCGCCGGCTCTGCTCCCAGGTTGTTCAGCATCCGCCCGCTGTACCAGTCAATGAAGTTCACCACACCAAACTCGTAAGTCTTCGAATACGGGCCGGGTTGGTACGCGGTGGAGTTGATCCCACGCTGGTTCTCTTCCGCCAGACGGCGGTCTTGGTCGTTGGTGGCATCCCACACCTTGCGCATGTTCTCGGGGTTGTAGTCCACACCTTCGACGGCATCCTTGTGCACCAGCCACTTGGTGGTGACCATGGTCTCCTGGGCGCTGATCGGCCACACGGTGAACACGATCATGTGGTCGCCCATGCAGTGGTTCCACGAGTGCGGCAGGTGCAGGATGCGCATCGAGCCCAGGTCCGGGTTCTTGATGCGACCCATCAGCTTCTGGCAGGCCTGCTTGCCGTCCATGGTCATCGACACGGTGCCCTTGAGCAGCGGCATGCGCACGATGCGGTTACGCAGGCCGTGGCTCTTGTGCAGGTAAGGGATCTTCTCGGCTTCCCAGGCAGCGGCGGAGGCGGCCACGTGGTCCTTGAATTCCTGGCTGGCACGCGGGTCGTTGGTATCGTCCCATTCCAGCAGGGTTTGCAGCAGTTCCGGGTGCGAACCGGAGCAGTGGTAGCACTCGCGGTTGTTTTCCAGCACCAGTTTCCAGTTGGCCTTTTCCATCAAGGTGGTCTGCACCGCCACCTTGGTGTTCTCCATGTCGTACGGTTCCATGTAGTGCTCGAGCGTGGCCAGGAACTCGTCGATGGCGGGCGGGTTTTCCGCCAGGCTGATGAAGATGTAGCCGCCGGCCACCTTCACGTTCACTGGCTTCAGGCCATATTCCTTCATGTCGAAGTCGGCGCCCATCTCGGTACCGGCGAACAGCAGGCGACCGTCCAGTTCGTAGGTCCACTGGTGGTAGTGGCAGACCAGCTTGGCCACCTTGCCTTTGTCGCTCACGCACAGGCGTGAACCGCGGTGACGGCAGACGTTGTGGAAGGCGTGCACCTTACCTTCGGCACCACGGATAACGATGATCGGGTTCTTGCCGATCTGCAGGGTGATGTAGTTGCCTTTCGCCGGGATCTCGCAGGTCATGCCGGCGATCAGCCATTCTTTGTGGAAGATCTCCTGCATGTCGATTTGGAACAGACGCTCGTCGGTGTAGAAAGGCTGGGGCAGCGAGTAGGTTCGCTCGCGGGTCTGCAGCATCTCGGCGGTGGCCTTGCGTGCAGGTTCCAGTGGATCGCCCAGGCTCAGGGTTGCGGTGACGTCCATCGTGTATTCCTCGGGGCCGTATGCGGCCGGCAAAAGGTGGCTAATCGTTGTTGTGGTGCCGCAAGGCTGCTTGTCAGAAAACAGCATGTTGTTTTGCCGTGGAGTGTGCGTCCGAAGACGCCGCGAACCGTATCCATGGGCGACATGGCCGATTTGAATAACGACGCGCCAGCCCTTGTATCGCGGGGCTGGTCGCGATAAGCACGCCGATGTCGCTGGCAGGAATGTACGTCGCTCTCAGCTTGCGCATTATCCAAGCCATATAAAGCCCGATAGTCGGCCGCTGGAGATGAACATGTCCGATACCTTCCTCAATCCGGTCACTACCCAGACCTGGGCCAACGGCCGCCACATCGTGCGCTGCGTCAAGGTCATCCAGGAGACCTGGGACGTGCGCACCTTCTGCTTCATGGCCGACCAGCCGATCATGTTCTTCTTCAAGCCAGGGCAGTTCGTCACCCTGGAGCTGGAGATCGAAGGCAAGCCGGTGATGCGCTCCTACACCATCTCCAGTTCGCCGTCAGTGCCGTACAGCTTCTCGATCACCGTCAAGCGTGTGCCGGGTGGCCTGGTGTCGAACTTCCTGCACGACACCATGCACGAAGGCGCCGAGCTGCCGGTGCACGGCCCGGTGGGGCTGTTCAACGCCATCGACTTCCCTGCTGGCAAGGTGCTGTACCTGTCGGGCGGCGTCGGTATTACCCCAGTGATGTCGATGGCGCGCTGGTTCTACGACACCAATGCCAACGTCGACATGGTGTTCGTCCACAGCGCCCGTTCGCCGAAAGACATCATCTACCACCGCGAGCTGGAGCAGATGGCGTCGCGCATCCCCAACTTCAGCCTGCACATCATTTGCGAAAAGCATGGCCTGGGCGAGCCGTGGGCGGGTTACCGCGGTTACCTGAACCAGCGGCTGATGGAGTTGATTGCGCCGGACTACATGGAGCGCGTTGTGTTCTGCTGCGGCCCGACGCCGTACATGACGGCGGTCAAGCGCATGCTTGAAGCGGTCGGCTTCGACATGAAGAATTATCACGAGGAGTCGTTCGGCGCGACGCCGGCGGAAGCCAAAGCCGACGCCGTGGAGCACGCCGAGCAGGCGGCCGATGCACCTGAGCTGGACGTTTCCGACCTCAATCTGGTGGAGTTCATCGGCAGCGAGAAGAGCATCCGCGTTGCCCCGGGCGAGACCGTGCATGCTGCGGCAGCCAAAGTTGGCCTGATGATCCCCAAAGCTTGCGGCATGGGCATCTGCGGCACCTGCAAGGTGCTCAAACTGGGCGGCGAAGTAGAAATGGAGCACAACGGCGGCATTACCGAAGAGGATGAAGCCGAGGGCTACATCCTGTCGTGCTGCAGCGTGCCGAAAGGGGATGTGCGGATCGATTACTGATTCCAGATAGCGGGGCCCCGGCAGGTACCTCGCTAACCCCTTTGCGCCCTGTCATTTCTGTCAGTAATCATGAGGGGCCGTTGGCTATAGAATATGCTCTACAAAAAAGGGGGGGCATGGTGGACGAAGGAATATTGCATCTCCATTTATCCAGCTCATTCTTGCCCAATGCTGGCCGTAGGGTCTGCGCATATAGCCCCTATGGTGTAGTTCATGACAATGGCGCTGCTATGATCGCATTCAATGCTGAACTGCGTGACAGCGCTACCAGTAATTATCTGCTCGGAAAAGGCAGGCGTATGTACAGCCCAGCATTAATGCGATTTCTCAGCGCGGATCGGCTAAGCCCCTTCTCGCGGGGAGGAATCAATGCATACGCTTACTGCCATGGGAATCCTGTCAATCGAGTGGACCCCACTGGCCAATACAGCGTCACCAAGGTAATTGCGAACACTGTATGGCTTGGAAAGCGTGCCAAAGCGTCTATGTCCAATCTTAAGGGGCTCAAGCGGCTAGACGATAGGAACAAATGGGTAAAGAAGGTCGGCGTAGTGATGGTTGCGGCGGGAGTGCCGGGTGCTAACTGGGTCAACGTGGCAAGCTTTGCTGTAAAAATGGGAAGCGCGACAGTTGATGTCGGCTTCTTCTTTGGCCGTAAGGCTGTTGACTATTTTGTCATGCATAAAGTCAGGCCCATGATAGCGGGGATTCTACCGCCCAATGGGCTCTCGCGTGTCAATAGTGCCCCTCCTGTGTCGCAGGTCACGCAAGTTCGGGAGGGGCTCTTATCAAGGCGGCATAGCAGTGCCTTTTAGGCTCAGGTGCGGAACCGCGCCACCAAACTATTAAGGTCCACCGCCAACCGCGACAGCTCTGCACTCGCCGCACTGGTCTGATGGGCACCGGTAGCGCTCTGCACCGACAGGTCATTGATGTTCACTAGGTTGCGGTCCACTTCCCGCGCCACCTGTGCCTGTTCTTCCGCCGCGCTGGCAATCACCAGGTTACGCTCGTTGATCTGCGCTACCGCCCCGGCAATCGTATCCAGCGCCATGCCTGCACCGCGGGCGATGTTCAGCGTCGATTCGGCGCGTTCGGTGCTGGTGCGCATCGACTCAACCGCTTCTTCGGTACCCCCCTGGATGCTGCCGATCATCCGCTCGATTTCACTGGTCGACTGCTGGGTACGATGAGCTAGCGCGCGCACTTCATCGGCGACCACGGCAAAACCACGGCCCGCTTCACCGGCCCGCGCGGCTTCGATGGCTGCGTTGAGCGCCAGCAGGTTGGTCTGGTCGGCCAGGCCACGGATCACGTCCAACACCTTGCCAATGTCGCGCGACTGTTCGGCCAGGTGAGTAATCAGCTTGGCGGTGGCCTGCACATCACCGCTCATGCGCTCGATCGCACCCACGGTTTCCATCACCAGGTCACGACCATCGCCGGTGGAGCGGCTGGCTTCACTGGACGCTTCTGATGTGCTTACGGCATTGCGCGCCACTTCTTCCACTGCGCTGGTCATTTCGGTGACAGCAGTGGCGGCCTGTTCAATCTCATTGTTCTGCTGCTGCAGGCCACGGGCACTTTCGTCGGTGACGGCATTCAACTCTTCTGCCGCCGAGGCCAGCTGGGTGGCGGAGCCGGCGATCTGCTGCAAGGTGTCGCGCAGCTTGTCCTGCATGCGCGCCATGGCGCGCAACAGCCGGGCGGCTTCGTCGGTGCCCTCTGCGCGGATGGCGTGGGTCAGGTCGCCGTCGGCGACTTGCTCGGCGCATTTGAGTGCTTCTTCGATCGGCTTGACGATACTGCGGGTCAGCAGGAAAGCACAGGCGAAGGTCAGTACGGTGGCGGCAACCAGCAGGCCGATCACCAGGGCGAAAGCGCCGGCATACTGGTTGGCGGCTTTTTCGTTGGTGGCGCGAGTCTGGTCAGTGTTGATGCGTACCAAGGTGTCCATGACCTTGTTGATCTGCTCGGAGTTGGCCAGCAGGTCGCGGTTGAGCAGGTCACGCAATTCATCCAGGCGATCGGCCTGGCTCAGTGTGCGCATGCGCGATTCCAGCTGGCGATACTGGTTGAGCAACTGACCGTACTGGTCGAATGCTGCCTGTTCGTCGGCGGCGACGATCATTGGCAGGTAGGCCTGGCGTGCGCGGTCGATCTGGCTGTTGCGCTGGTCCAGCAGATCGAGGGTATCGCGTTGGGTTGCCGGCTCGCGGTTGAGCAGCAGGCGGTAGGAAAGCGTGCGCATGCGCAGGTTCAGCGCGGTGAGTTCGTCGAGGATCTTGATGCTGGGCACGCTGACTTGCTCGATGGCAACGCCCGCCTGGCGGATGTTGCCCATTTGTACCAGGGAGAAGATACCAAGGCCGAGCATCAGCAGGCCGATGAGCGCGAAGCCGAGAAGCGCGCGCGGGGCGATATTCATGTTGCGTAGGGACATGGAGAGCAGGATCCAGGCAAGTGGGGAAAGAGCGACAAAACATGACTTGCCGGGCTATCGGTCGTGACTGGTTAGTCTTGAATGGGGCCGGGGAAAATTGTGCAACCGCGAACCTTTTCCTGACCGGCGGTTGATCCAGGTCGGAACAAGGGGTCGATTACCCTGTCAATCTGCGGGTCAGACACCTTATGAATCCGATATTTAATGGCGATGGGCCGCACTTTTCTTTATCGTGTGCGCCCCTCGCAACAACCTGAGATAGACCCATGCTGGAAGCTTCCCTGAATCAAATCGAGCAACTGGTCAGCGACCTGATGCAGAAAAACGCTCAACTCATCGAGCAGAACACCGCCCTTGGCCAGGAACTGGCCCAGGCCAAGGAAGAGAACGAAACCCTGCAGCTGTCGCTGATGGAACAGGAAGAGAAGAACGGCGCTACCGCAGCACGCATCCAGGCCCTGGTCGAGCGCGCCAGCGCGGGCGTTGTTGGCGCATGAGACTGCAAGAGCAGCCGATCAATGTCGTGTCGATTCTCGGCATCGACTATTCGATCAAGGCGCCCGAAGGCCAGGAAGAAACCCTGGCCCAGGCGGTACGGATGCTCAACAAAGCCCTTAACGAGACCAAGCGTCAGTACCCGACCTTGATCGGTGACAAACTGCTGGTGCTGGCTGCCCTTAACCTGTGCTCCAAACAGGTCGAACTGCAGAAAGAGCATCAGCAGACCCTTGCGCGAACTCAAGCGCAGATCGACGCCACGGTGGATGCCATCGTGCGGACCATTGCAGAGCAATAAGACCGCACACCTTCCCCTGTAGGAGCGGGTTCACCCGCGAATGCGTCAGTGGCTTCAACACCGCATTCGCGGGTAAACCCGCTCCTACAGGCATCAGCAGACCCTTGCGCGAACTCAAGCGCAGATAGACATCGCTGAGCAATAAGGCCTTACACCGTCCCCCGTAGGAGCGGGTTCACCCGCGAAAGCGTCAGTGGCTTCACACCGCATTCGCGGGTAAACCCGCCTACAGGGTGCATCTGATTGCTTCAGATCACTGGATTAACTGGATACGCAAGTGTATACACTTCCCGCAAAACAATAATGTGCGGGGAGTAGGGCATGCGTATCTGGCGTAAGAGCATCCAGTTGCAATTGATCACCAGCATGGGTGCTGCCTTGCTGGCGAGCATCCTGGTGGTGGTCATTATCTTTACCGTGGCGCTCAACCGCCTCACCGACCGTTACCTGGTCGACACTGCCCTGCCAGCCAGCATCGAAGCCATCCGCAACGACATCGAGCGCATGCTGGGCCAACCGTTGGTCGCTGCCGCGGACATTGCCGGTAACACCCTGCTGCGCGACTGGCTTGCTGCCGGTGAAGATCCTGCGCAGGCGCCCCAGTTCATCGAATACCTGACCGCCGCCAAACAGCGCAACCACGCCTTTACTACGCTGTTCGCCTCGACTGAAACCGGCCACTACTACAACGAGAACGGCCTGGACCGCACCCTCAGCCGCAGCAACCCCAAGGACAAGTGGTTTTACGGTTACATCGACAGCGGCGCCGAGCGTTTCATCAACATCGACATCGATGGTGCCACCGGCGAACTGGCTCTGTTCATCGACTATCGCGTGGAAAAGGAAGGCAAGCTGGTGGGTGTGGCCGGCATGGGCTTGCGCATGACCGAATTATCGAAGCTGATCCACGACTTCAGCTTTGGCGAGCACGGCAAGGTGTTCCTGGTGCGCAACGATGGCCTGATCCAGGTGCATCCCGATGCTGCCTTCAGTGGCAAGCGCCAGCTTGCCGAACAGCTTGGCGCGGACTCAGCCAAAGGCGTCATGACCGGAGGCGAGAGCCTGCGTAGCAGCCGCTTCAGCCGTGACGGTGAGCGCTACCTGGCGCTGGGCCTGCCGCTGCGCGACCTCAACTGGACCCTTGTGGCCGAAGTGCCAGAGTCGGAAATTTACGCGCAAATGCATCAGGCCGTCTGGCTGACCAGCCTGATCGGTGGCGCCGTCGCGTTGGTGTCGCTGCTGTTGGTGGTACTGCTGGCGCGTGGCCTGGTGCGGCCGATCCGCCGCGTTACCGCCGCATTGGTTCAGATTGGCGGGGGAGCGGGTGATCTAAGCCATCGGCTGGACGATTCGCGTCAGGATGAGCTGGGTGACCTGGCCCGTGGTTTCAACCGCTTCCTGGACAGCCAGCGCAGCCTGATCGGCGAGGTGTTAAGTACCTCCGAGCGGCTGCGGCGGGCCGTGGAGCAGGTAACCCAGGTGGTGGACAATACCGCTGAGCGCTCCGGGCGCCAGCAGGAGATGACCGAGATGGTCGCCACTGCTGTACACGAGATGGGCCTGACCGTGCAGGACATCGCCCGCAATGCCGGCGATGCGGCCCAGGCGTCGCAGTCGGCACGAGACGAGGCGTTGCAGGCCCGCGAGGTGGTGCAACGATCCATTCGTGGCATCGAGGGCATGTCGGGCGACATCGGCAAGGCGGCCGATGCGGTCAGCCAGCTGGCCGACGAAGTCGCCTCGGTCGATGAAGTGCTCGCGGTAATCCGCAGCATTTCAGAGCAGACCAACCTGCTCGCGTTGAACGCTGCCATCGAGGCCGCGCGGGCAGGGGAGATGGGGCGCGGGTTCGCTGTGGTGGCCGATGAAGTACGTACGCTGGCCCGGCGCACACAGCTGTCCACCGACGAAGTGCAGCAGATGATCCAGCGCCTGAAGCTGGGTGCAGGTTCGGCGGTGAGTTCAATGCAGGCAGGGCAGCAGGCGACCGGCAGTGGCGTGGAATCGAGCCAGCGCACCGGGGCATCGCTGAGCGCGATTACCGACCAGGTAGAGCACATCAGTGACATGAACCACCAGGTGGCCACGGCTACCGAGGAGCAGTCGGCGGTGACCGAGGAAATCAACCGGACGGTGCAGGGGATTTCCGATTTGGCGCGTGAGACGGCGGCGGAGGTGCAGGGGTGTCGGGAAGAATGCCAGGCATTGCGTGGTCTGGCCGATGACCTGGCGCGCCAGATGGGTGGGTTCAGGCTTTAGATTGCCGGGGCCGCCTTGCGGCCCTTTCGCGACACAAGGCCGCTCCCACAGAGGATTGCATCACCTGCAGGCGAATGCATAACCCCTGTGGGAGCGGCCTTGTGTCGCGATAGAGGGCAAAGCCCTCCCGGCAATCTCTCAGCCAGCAATGATCGCGCGGATATCCGCCGCCAGCTCACGCACCCGCGCTTCTTCGGTATCCCACGAGCACATGAAGCGCGCGCCACCGCTGCCGATAAAGGTATAGAAGCGCCAGCCCTTGCCCCGCAGCGCCTCGATGGCGTGCTCCGGCATCTGCAGGAACACCCCGTTGGCCTCCACCGGGAACATCAGCTCTACGCCCGGCAGGTCACTGACCAACGATGCCAGCAGCTGCGCGCAATGATTGGCGTGGTTGCCATGGCGTAACCAGGCGCCATCTTCCAGCAGCCCGACCCATGGCGCCGACAAGAAGCGCATTTTCGACGCCAGTTGCCCGGCCTGCTTGCAGCGATAATCGAAGTCTTCGGCCAGCTGGCGGTTGAAGAACAGAATTGCCTCGCCCACCGCCATACCGTTCTTGGTGCCGCCAAAGCACAGCACATCCACACCGGCCTTCCAGGTCAGTTCGGCCGGGCTGCAGCCCAGGAAAGCACAGGCGTTGGTAAAGCGTGCGCCGTCCATGTGCAGGTTCAGGCCCAGCTCCTTGCAGGTGGCGCTGATCGCCTTCAGCTCGTCGGGGCGGTACACCGTGCCGACTTCGGTGGCCTGGGTAATGGTCACCACGCGCGGCTTGGGGTAGTGGATATCCTGGCGTTTGAGCGCCACTTCACGAATAGACTGTGGCGTCAGCTTGCCGTTGACGCTGGCCGCTGTCAGCAGCTTGGATCCGTTGGAGAAAAACTCCGGCGCACCGCATTCGTCGGTTTCGACGTGGGCGGTCTCGGAGCAGATCACGCTGTGATAGCTCTGGCACAGCGACGCCAGGGCCAGGGAGTTGGCAGCGGTGCCGTTGAAAGCGAAGAACACTTCGCAGTCGGTTTCGAACAGCTTGCGGAAGTACTCCGATGCACGCTCGGTCCACTGGTCGTCGCCGTAGGCGCGGTCGTGGCCGCGGTTGGCTTTTTCCATCGCCGCCCAGGCTTCGGGGCAGATGCCGGAATAGTTGTCGCTGGCGAATTGTTGGCTCTTGTCTGTCATGGCACGGTCCTGTGAACGACGCAGATCAGCACTCTAAACCATCGATTCAGCACTTGCCTATACAACCCGTGCAGCGATTTCTGTTCATGACTGTGCCGGCCTATTCGCGGGCACGCCCGCTCCCACAATGGTCCTGCAAACGCCAATCACTGTGGGAGCGGGCGCGCCCGCGAAGGGGCCCGCATGGGTGGCACAAAGAGAATGTCGTAAACGCGCCATTGCAAGGCGTGCGCAGGCATCTGACCCGACCCCGCCAGTCATAACATCGCCACAAAGGGCCACAGTGCCCCACGACAAAAAACGATCGCTGCCGGGAGATACACAATGTTCAGCAAGCAAGACCAGATCCAGGGTTACGACGATGCACTGCTGGCGGCGATGAATGCCGAAGAACAGCGCCAGGAAGATCACATCGAGCTGATCGCCTCGGAGAACTACACCAGCAAGCGCGTCATGCAGGCCCAAGGCAGCGGCCTGACCAACAAGTACGCCGAAGGCTACCCGGGCAAGCGTTACTACGGTGGCTGCGAGCACGTAGACAAGGTAGAAGCCCTGGCCATCGAGCGCGCCAAGCAGCTGTTCGGTGCCGATTACGCAAACGTCCAGCCGCACTCCGGCTCGTCGGCCAACGGCGCGGTCTACCTGGCCCTGCTGCAAGCCGGTGACACCATTCTGGGCATGAGCCTGGCCCACGGTGGCCACCTGACCCACGGCGCCAAAGTGTCGTCCTCGGGCAAGCTGTACAACGCTGTTCAGTACGGCATCGACACCAACACCGGCCTGATCGATTACGACGAAGTCGAGCGCCTGGCGGTCGAGCACAAGCCGAAAATGATCGTTGCCGGTTTCTCGGCCTACTCCAAGACCCTCGACTTCCCACGCTTCCGCGCCATCGCCGACAAAGTGGGCGCACTGCTGTTCGTCGATATGGCCCACGTTGCCGGCCTGGTTGCCGCTGGCCTGTACCCGAACCCGATCCCGTTCGCCGATGTGGTCACCACCACCACCCACAAGACCCTGCGCGGTCCGCGTGGCGGCCTGATCCTGGCCAAGTCGAACGAAGAGATCGAGAAAAAGCTGAACGCCGCTGTATTCCCGGGTGCCCAGGGTGGCCCGCTGATGCACGTGATCGCTGCCAAGGCGGTGTGCTTCAAGGAAGCGCTGGAGCCTGGATTCAAGGCCTACCAGCAGCAAGTGATCGAAAACGCCCAGGCCATGGCCCAGGTGTTCATCGACCGTGGCTACGATGTGGTTTCCGGTGGCACCGACAACCACCTGTTCCTGGTCAGCCTGATCCGTCAGGGCCTGACTGGCAAAGACGCCGACGCCGCCCTGGGTCGTGCGCATATCACCGTCAACAAGAACGCCGTGCCGAACGACCCGCAGTCGCCGTTCGTCACGTCGGGCCTGCGTATCGGCACCCCGGCCGTCACCACCCGCGGCTTCAAGGTCGCTCAGTGCGTGGCCCTGGCTGGCTGGATTTGCGACATCCTCGACAACCTCGGTGACGCAGACGTCGAAGCCGATGTGGCGAAGAACGTCGCGGCCCTGTGCGCAGATTTCCCTGTCTACCGCTGAGTGGAGTCACACACCATGCAACGTTACTCGGGCTTCGGCCTTTTCAAGCACTCCCTCAGCCACCACGAAAACTGGCAGCGCATGTGGCGCACGCCAACCCCTAAAAAGGTTTACGACGTGGTCATTGTCGGCGGTGGCGGTCATGGCCTGGCCACGGCCTACTACCTGGCCAAAGAGCACGGCATCACCAACGTTGCCGTAATCGAGAAGGGCTACCTGGGCGGCGGCAACACCGCCCGTAACACCACCATCGTGCGTTCCAACTACCTGTGGGACGAGTCGGCGCACCTGTACGAGCACGCCATGAAGCTGTGGGAGGGCCTGTCCCAGGACCTGAACTACAACGTGATGTTCTCCCAGCGTGGCGTTTACAACCTGTGCCACACCCTGCAGGACATGCGTGACTCCGAGCGTCGGGTCAGCGCCAACCGCCTCAACGGCGTGGATGGCGAGCTGCTGAACACCGCCCAGGTTGCGGCCGAAATCCCGTACCTGGACTGCTCGAAGAACACCCGCTACCCGATCCTCGGCGCCACCGTACAGCGCCGTGGCGGCGTTGCCCGTCACGATGCCGTGGCCTGGGGCTTCGCCCGCGCTGCCGACGCCCTGGGCGTCGACCTGATCCAGCAAACCGAAGTGATCGGCTTCCGCAAGGAAAACGGCGCGGTCATCGGTGTTGAAACCAACAAAGGCTTCATCGGCGCCAAGCGCGTCGGCGTGGTCACCGCCGGTAACTCCGGGCACATGGCCAAGCTGGCCGGCTTCCGCCTGCCGCTGGAATCGCACCCGCTCCAAGCGCTGGTATCCGAGCCGATCAAGCCGATCATCGACAGCGTGATCATGTCCAACGCCGTACACGGCTACATCAGCCAGTCCGACAAGGGCGACCTGGTGATCGGTGCCGGTATCGACGGCTGGGTCGGCTACGGCCAGCGCGGTTCGTACCCGGTGATCGAGCACACCCTGCAGGCCATCGTCGAGATGTTCCCCAACCTGTCGCGTGTTCGCATGAACCGCCAGTGGGGCGGCATCGTAGACACCTCGCCGGACGCCTGCCCGATCATCACCAAAACCCCGGTCAAGAACATGTTCTTCAACTGCGGTTGGGGTACTGGCGGCTTCAAGGCGACCCCCGGTTCGGGCAACGTCTTCGCCGCGAGCCTGGCCAAGGGCGAAATGCACCCACTGGCCGCGCCGTTCTCCATGGACCGTTTCTACAACGGCGCACTGATCGACGAACACGGCGCCGCCGCCGTCGCCCACTAACCGGAGACACCGTCATGTTGCATATTTTCTGTCCCCACTGCGGCGAGCTGCGCTCCGAAGAAGAGTTCCACGCCTCTGGCCAGGCACACATCGCCCGCCCGCTGGACCCTAACGCCTGCTCCGACGAGGAGTGGGGTACCTACATGTTCTACCGTGACAACCCACGCGGTATTCACCATGAACTGTGGGACCACGTTGCCGGCTGCCGCCAGTACTTCAACGTCACCCGTGACACCGTGACCTACGAAATTCTGGAAACCTACAAGATTGGCGAGAAGCCGCAAGTGACCGCCAATGGCAAAGCCGCCAGCGCCACGTCGACCGTCAAAGGCCAAGGGGAAAAAGTATGAGCCAGACCTATCGCCTCGCCAGCGGCGGCCGTATCGACCGCAGCAAGGTCCTGAACTTCACCTTCAACGGCAAGACCTACCAGGGTTATGCCGGTGACAGCCTGGCCGCCGCGTTGCTGGCCAACGGCGTCGACATTGTCGGCCGTAGCTTCAAGTACTCGCGCCCGCGCGGCATCATCGCCGCCGGTACCGAAGAGCCGAACGCCATCCTGCAGATCGGCTCCAGCGAAGCTACCCAGATCCCCAACGTGCGCGCCACCCAGCAGGCACTGTACGCGGGCCTTGTCGCCACCAGCACCAACGGCTGGCCGAACGTCAACAACGACGTCATGGGCATCCTCGGCAAGGTAGGCGGCAGCATGATGCCGCCGGGCTTCTACTACAAAACCTTCATGTACCCCAAATCGTTCTGGATGACTTACGAGAAGTACATCCGTAAAGCCGCCGGCCTGGGCCGTGCACCGCTGCAGAACGATCCTGACAGCTACGACTACATGAACCGGCACTGCGACGTGCTGATCGTCGGCGCCGGCCCTGCTGGCCTGGCTGCTGCACTGGCCGCTGCGCGCAGCGGTGCCCGCGTGATCCTGGCTGACGAGCAGGAAGAGTTCGGCGGCAGCCTGCTCGACACCCGCGAAACCCTCGACGGCAAGCCTGCTGCCGAGTGGGTCAACGCCGTGGTCAAAGAGCTGGAAGGCCTGCCGGAAGTGACCCTGCTGCCACGTGCCACGGTCAACGGCTACCACGACCATAACTTCCTGACCATTCACGAGCGCCTCACCGACCACCTCGGCGACCGCGCCCCGATCGGCCAGGTTCGCCACCGCGTGCACCGCGTCCGCGCCAAGCGCGTGGTACTGGCTGCCGGCGCCCACGAGCGCCCGCTGGTGTACGGCAACAACGACGTGCCGGGCAACATGCTGGCCGGTGCTGTTTCCACCTATGTTCGCCGCTATGGCGTGGCGCCGGGTCGCAAGTTGGTACTGTCGACCAACAACGACCACGCTTACCGCGCCGCGCTGGACTGGCACGACGCAGGCCTGCAAGTGGTCGCCATCGCCGACGCCCGCCACAACCCACGTGGCTCGCTGGTTGAAGAAGCGCGTGCCAAAGGCATACGCATCCTCACCTCCAGCGCCGTGGTCGAGGCCAAAGGCAGCAAGCACGTCACCGGCGCCCGTGTGGCGGCGATCGATGTGCAGGCACACAAAGTCACCAGCCCAGGCGAAGTCCTCGAGTGCGACCTGATCGCGTCCTCGGGCGGTTACAGCCCGATCGTGCACCTGGCTTCGCACCTGGGCGGTCGCCCGGTATGGCGTGACGATATCCTTGGCTTCGTGCCGGGCGATGCGCCGCAGAAGCGTGAGTGCGTCGGTGGTATCAACGGCGTGTATGCCTTGGGCGATGTGATTGCCGATGGCTTCGAAGGCGGCGTCCGCGCAGCCACTGAGGCCGGTTTCAAGGCCACTGTCGGCACCCTGCCAAAAACCGTGGCGCGCAAGGAAGAGGCCACCGTGGCACTGTTCCTGGTGCCGCACGACAAAGGCACCAAGGGGCCGAAGCAGTTCGTCGACCAGCAGAACGACGTGACCGCGGCCGGCATCGAGCTGGCCACCCGTGAAGGCTTCGAGTCGGTCGAGCACGTCAAGCGCTACACCGCGCTGGGCTTCGGTACCGACCAGGGCAAACTGGGCAACATCAACGGCCTGGCCATCGCCGCCCGTTCGATCGGCATCACCATCCCGGAAATGGGCACCACCATGTTCCGCCCCAACTACACGCCGGTGACGTTCGGCGCGGTAGCGGGCCGTCACTGTGGTCACCTGTTCGAGCCTGTGCGCTTCACTGCCCTGCATGCCTGGCACGTGAAGAACGGCGCCGAGTTCGAAGACGTCGGCCAGTGGAAGCGCCCGTGGTACTTCCCGAAAGCCGGCGAAGACATCCATGCTGCCGTCACGCGTGAATGCAAGGCCGTGCGCGACAGCGTGGGCCTGCTGGACGCCTCGACCCTGGGCAAGATCGACATCCAGGGCCCGGACGCGCGCGAATTCCTCAACCGCATCTACACCAACGCCTGGACCAAGCTCGACGTGGGCAAGGCCCGCTACGGCCTGATGTGCAAGGAAGACGGCATGGTCTTCGACGACGGCGTAACCGCCTGCGTCGGCGACAACCACTTCATCATGACCACCACCACCGGCGGCGCTGCCCGCGTGCTGCAGTGGATGGAGCTGTATCACCAGACCGAATGGCCAGAGCTGAAGGTGTACTTCACTTCGGTCACTGACCACTGGGCCACCATGACCCTGTCCGGCCCTAACAGCCGCAAGCTGCTGAGCGAGCTGACCGACATCGACATGGACAAGGAAGCCTTCCCGTTCATGACCTGGAAGGAAGGCAACGTCGGTGGCGTGCCGGCCCGCGTGTTCCGTATTTCGTTCACCGGCGAGCTGTCGTACGAAGTGAACGTGCAGGCCAACTACGCCATGGGCGTGCTGGAACAGATCATCGAGGCCGGCAAGAAGTACAACCTGACCCCGTACGGCACCGAGACCATGCACGTACTGCGTGCAGAGAAGGGCTTCATCATCGTGGGCCAGGACACCGATGGTTCGATGAACCCGGACGACCTGAACATGAGCTGGTGCGTTGGCCGCAACAAGCCGTTCTCGTGGATCGGCCTGCGTGGCATGAACCGCGAAGACTGCGTACGTGAGAACCGCAAGCAGCTGGTGGGCCTGAAGCCGGTCGACCCGACCAAGTGGCTGCCGGAAGGCGCCCAATTGGTGTTCGACCCGAAACAGCCGATCCCGATGGACATGGTCGGCCACGTCACCTCCAGCTACGCGTCCAACTCCCTGGGCTACTCGTTCGCCATGGGAGTGGTCAAAGGCGGCCTCAAACGCATGGGCGAGCGTGTCTACTCGCCGCAGGCAGATGGCAGCGTGATCGAGGCGGAGATCGTGTCTTCGGTGTTCTTCGATCCGAAGGGTGAGCGGCAGAACGTCTAAGGCCCCCGGTCCAACCGGTGCCATGCGTGGAATGAGGTCTCTGTGGGAGCGGGCGTGCCCGCGAAGAGGGCGGTGAATTCAACATCGCATTCGCGGGCATGCCCGCTCCCACAGGATGGCCGTCTCCCGCAGGCATCGTGGTCGAATCCAGAATTCAAGGCAGGTAAGAAATGAGCGCTATCAACGTCTTCCAGCAAAACCCCGGCGCCGAGGCCAAAGCCCAGTCGCCACTGCACCATGCCGACTTGGCCAGCCTGGTAGGCAAAGGCCGCAAGAACGCAGGCGTGACCCTGCGTGAACGCAAGTTCCTCGGTCACCTCACCCTGCGTGGTGATGGCCACAACCCGGAATTCGCCGCTGGCGTGCACAAGGCCCTTGGCCTGGAGCTGCCCGTGGCGCTGACCGTGGTCGCCAACAAGGACATGTCGCTGCAATGGGTCGGCCCAGATGAGTGGCTGCTGATCGTACCCGGCGGCCAGGAGCTGGCAGCGGAGCAAAAGCTGCGCGCGGCCCTTGAAGGCCAGCACATTCAGGTCGTCAATGTCAGTGGCGGGCAAAGCCTGCTGGAACTGCGCGGCCCGAACGTGCGCGACGTGCTGATGAAGTCCACCAGCTATGATGTTCACCCGAACAACTTCCCGGTGGGCAAGGCCGTGGGCACCGTGTTCGCCAAGTCGCAACTGGTGATCCGCCGCACTGCAGAAGACACCTGGGAGCTGGTAATTCGCCGCAGCTTCGCCGATTACTGGTGGCTGTGGCTGCAGGACGCTTCTGCCGAATACGGCCTGAGCATCGAAGCCTAAGGAGCAAGAACATGAGTCGGGCACCGGATACCTGGATTCTCACCGCCGACTGCCCGAGCATGCTCGGCACCGTCGACGTGGTGACGCGTTACCTCTTCGAGCAGCGCTGCTACGTGACGGAGCATCACTCCTTCGATGACCGGCAGTCGGGACGCTTCTTCATTCGCGTCGAGTTCCGTCAGCCGGACGATTTTGACGAGGCGGGCTTCCGGGCCGGCCTCGCAGAGCGCAGCGAAGCGTTCGGTATGGCTTTCGAGCTGACCGCACCCAACCACCGCCCCAAGGTGGTGATCATGGTGTCCAAGGCTGACCATTGCCTGAATGACCTGCTGTATCGCCAGCGCATTGGCCAACTGGGTATGGATGTGGTGGCCGTGGTGTCGAACCACCCGGACCTCGAACCCTTGGCGCATTGGCACAAGATTCCTTATTACCACTTCGCACTCGACCCCAAGGACAAGCCCGGGCAAGAGCGCAAGGTGCTGCAGGTGATCGAGGAGACCGGTGCTGAGCTGGTTATTCTTGCCCGCTATATGCAGGTACTGTCGCCCGAGCTTTGCCGCCGTCTGGATGGTTGGGCGATCAATATTCACCACTCGCTGTTGCCGGGCTTCAAAGGCGCCAAGCCTTATCACCAGGCCTACAACAAGGGCGTGAAAATGGTCGGTGCCACAGCGCACTACATCAACAACGACCTGGATGAAGGGCCGATCATTGCCCAGGGTGTCGAGGTGGTGGATCACAGTCACTATCCCGAAGACCTGATTGCCAAAGGGCGGGATATCGAATGCCTGACATTGGCGCGGGCGGTGGGTTATCACATCGAGCGGCGGGTGTTCCTGAACGCCAACCGGACTGTCGTTCTGTAATAACCGGTGCCGGCCTCTTCGCGGCTAAAGCCGCGCCTACTGGTACTGCACAGCCCTCGGGTTGGTGCGGTCCCCGTAGGATCGGCTTTAGCCGCGAAGAGGCCCGCACAGGCCGCCGCTCTCTGTTTGCCCAAACTCCCCAACGACACTCCTGCCGCTAAAAGGCATCTCTCTGTCGCTCCCAGTCAGCGCAGATCTCCCCATCCGGCCCACAATTCCCTCATTCCAGAAACACATGCCGCCCACGGATGGCGGCGCGTTCAACCACCGCTGCATAAATAAAAATCAAGCGAGGTAAGAGCATGTCTGGCAATCGTGGAGTGGTGTATCTCGGCGCTGGCAAGGTCGAAGTACAGAAGATCGACTACCCGAAAATGCAGGACCCGCGCGGCAAGAAAATCGAACACGGCGTCATCCTGAAGGTGGTCTCCACCAACATCTGCGGTTCTGACCAGCACATGGTCCGTGGCCGCACCACTGCCCAGGTCGGCCTGGTCCTGGGCCACGAAATCACCGGTGAAATCGTCGAGAAGGGTCGCGATGTCGAGCGCATGCAGATCGGCGACCTGGTATCGGTCCCGTTCAACGTCGCCTGCGGCCGCTGCCGCTCCTGCAAAGAGATGCACACCGGTGTCTGCCTCACCGTCAACCCGGCGCGCGCCGGCGGTGCCTACGGCTACGTCGACATGGGCGACTGGACCGGTGGCCAGGCCGAATACGTGCTGGTGCCTTACGCCGACTTCAACCTGCTGAAGCTGCCTGAGCGCGACAAGGCCATGGAAAAGATCCGTGACCTGACTTGCCTGTCCGACATCCTGCCCACCGGCTATCACGGTGCCGTAACGGCAGGCGTAGGCCCAGGCAGCACGGTCTACGTTGCCGGTGCTGGCCCGGTCGGCCTGGCCGCCGCTGCCTCGGCGCGCCTGCTGGGCGCCGCCTGCGTAATCGTCGGTGACCTCAACCCGGCTCGCCTGGCCCATGCCAAGTCGCAGGGCTTCGAAGTGGTCGACCTGTCCAAGGACACCCCGCTGCACGAGCAGATCGTCGACATCCTCGGCGAGCCGGAAGTGGACTGCGCTGTCGACGCCGTCGGCTTCGAGGCCCGTGGCCATGGCCACGAAGGTGCCAAGCACGAGGCCCCGGCCACCGTGCTGAACTCGCTGATGCAAGTGACCCGCGTGGCCGGCAACATCGGTATCCCGGGCCTGTACGTAACCGAAGACCCAGGCGCGGTGGATGCCGCTGCCAAGATCGGCGCGCTGAGCATCCGCTTCGGCCTGGGCTGGGCGAAATCGCACAGCTTCCACACCGGCCAGACCCCGACCATGAAGTACAACCGCCAGCTGATGCAGGCGATCATGTGGGATCGCATCAACATTGCTGAAGTGGTGGGTGTGCAGGTGATCAACCTGGATCAGGCGCCGGAAGGGTATGGCGAGTTTGATGCGGGTGTGCCTAAGAAGTTTGTGATTGACCCGCATAAGATGTGGGGTGCGGCGTAACAACTGACGCTTAACAAAAGCCCCTCGAACAGAGGGGCTTCTTCATAGCTGTTGTGGACCAGTTGCAACCTCAAGGATGTAATCCGGTATTTTGTCGAGTTGCTAAATTGAGGCGATGTAAAATAATGAGCTCCTCCCTTTGAAGGCGCCTGAGGTCTCTCATTCGCTTTCGCTCTGGGTTATTTGCTATAGGCTCAAGTTTTTTAAAAGAGTCTTGTAGAATTTCAATTTTGTGAAGTCTTGAGCGGGCAACGCCGGTTTCAATAGGTGTCAGTTCTACGCCTAGATTTATGTTTCTAGTGGTTTGTCCCTCTTGAGGGATTCTTGTGTATCTCGGGGATTGTGCTCCTGGCCAGCTTTCTTGCGCCCATGCCTGCTGGTAAGTTGGTGGTGGGCTTTCAACTTTTAGTCCAATGTCAGCTGCGATTTTTGTCTGCTGGGCCAGTTTGATAATGGTGTCGTTAGTGCTGGGTTTTCGGGATCTATTGAATATTTTTCTAATCCACTGGAACACACTACCCGTCGAGTCATCGCGGTTTATAGGGTCACCCGCACAATAGGCGTATGAGTTCAAACCCCCTTTGTCGAATGGGCTTCGGGTGTCTGCGATACCGAAACGCCCAATACTAGTGTGAAAAGGCCGATGCCCATTACCCAACAGGTAAGTTAGCGAAGCTGGATCCTGCCACTGACCGTTGAATCCAATTAATGCAAGCATCTTGCTAGCAGTCAGGTAACCATAAGGTGGATATGCCAAGAACCCTGTATTTGCACCTGTTAAAACACCTATTATCGAATTGGCGTCGTCGACTTGCAATATTTTCGTGCCATTTGCTTGCTCAAATTGAGCCAGTGCTTTACCGATTGCCGAGAAAATATGTCGATTACCTGAGCCAGCTAATTCTGATGCCAGATGATCATTTTGGTAGAAATGAAGGGTTTTGTGAGGTGCAAATTCTGTAGTGGGGTGAGTTGATCTCGCATGGTTCTGTGAATCCGAAAGTGGAACGGAACTCATGATAAGCCGCCTTGGAATCGAGTGATTTAACTCTACTCTGCGCTTACGTCCAAATGGTGGCAACTAGCAATTTTATCAGGTGGTAACCGCACATTCCGCATGCACTTGGGCGGCATGTAGATTGTCCAAGGGCTGATAACCGGCTTGGAACAAACCCTCAAAGCATCAGTCAAACCCCTCGTTTCCCAGGCCATCCCGGCCAACGAGGTCCCTCCCGATGAAAGCAATCACCCTGGCAACCCTGATGACCCTGGCCGCAAGCCCGGTGTTCGCCTTCAACCTCAGCGACGCCGCCAACGCCGTGTCCGCCATGCAGAACCAGCAACAACAAGGCCAGGTACAGGCACCCGAAGCGCAGGCCAATTTGCTCAACACCTTGGGCAGCCAGTTGAACATTACCCCTGAACAGGCGGTAGGCGGAGCAGGAGCCATGCTGGGGCTGGCACGCAACAACCTTAGCAGCGATGACTATGGGCAACTGACCAAGGCGGTGCCAGGGCTGGACCTGCTGGCCGGTGCAAATGCGCTGGGCGGGTTAAGTGGGTTGGGTGATTTGCTGGGCAAGAGCAGCGAGAGCCAGTCGGCGTTGAGCAACGCACTGGGCAACAACGTGGAAAACCGTAGCGACCTGGACAATGCGTTCAAGGCGCTAGGCATGGATACCGGGATGATCGGGCAGTTTGCGCCGCTGCTGCTGCAGTACCTGGGGCAGCAGGGGATTGCCGGGGCGTTGTTGCAGAATCTGGGGAGTTTGTGGACCACACCGGCGCCATTGGCTCAGCCCTCGGTCTGAAGGTCGGGTGAGGATTCTTGCGCAGTCTGCCCGGGCCTCTTCGCAGGGTGCCCGCGAAGAGGCCCGGGCAGACACTTGAAAATTATCAGCTCATTTCCTGCCGCAGCTGCTCGATCCGCTGGTCCTTCGCCACCCACAGCTGGTTCACCCAAGCCTGCACCGTCTGCCGAAACTCGGGATCATTCTCGTAATCCCCCGCCCACAACGCCGGGTCCAGCTCCCGCACCTGAATGTCGATAATCACCCGGCTGATGCTGCCATTGAGCAAGTCCCAGAACCCCGGTGCTTTGTTGCCGGGGTACACGATGGTCACATCCAGCAGGGCATCCAACTGCTCACCCAATGCCGCGAGCACAAACGCCACACCACCCGCCTTGGGCTTGAGCAGGTAGCGATACGGCGACTGCTGCTCCTGGCGCTTGGCTTCAGTAAACCGCGTGCCCTCCAGGTAATTGACCACGGTCACTGGCTGGCGCTTGAACAGCTCGCAGGCCGCCTTGGTGATTTCCAGGTCCTTGCCCTTGAGCTCCGGGTGCTTTTCCAGAAACGCCTTGCTGTAGCGCTTCATGAACGGGTAGTCCAGCCCCCACCAGGCCAGGCCCAGCAACGGCACCCAGATCAGCTCCTTTTTCAGGAAGAACTTGAAGAACGGTGTCCGGCGGTTGAGGCTTTCGATCAGCGCCGGGATGTCGACCCAGGTCTGGTGGTTGCTCACGGCCAGGTACGAGGTGTCCTTGCGCAGGTTTTCCACACCGCGGATGTCCCACTGGGTAGGGATGCACAGGGCGAAGATGGCTTTGTCGATTTCCGACCAGGTTTCGGCCACCCACATCACTGCCCACGAGGCATAGTCACGCCCACGGCCTGGCAGCACCAGCTTGAGCAGGGCGAAGACCAGCAGCGGGCAGATCAACACCACGGTGTTGAGCAGCAGCAGGGTGGTAGTGAGAATGCCGGTCAGCAGGCGACGCATAAAGAGACTCTTGTTGTGGGAGATAAACGGTTGGCAATGATAAGCAGGGCGGTGGCCTACGCCAAATGTCCAATGCCTGACGGCGGGGACAAATGTTTCACATTATGTTGGTTAGGCTTGTGACAGCGAACCTATCTGCCCAGTGCAGTCTAAGCACTGACCCTCTCAAGGAAGCCTGCTTGTGAAATCTCTTTTAGCCATGTTGTCGCTGTTGGCGCTGCCGGTGATGGCCGCAGAACCCACTATCTACGGCCGTTACGAGAACATCGCCCTGCCCGAGCTGGGCGAAACCCTGAAAGCCAAGATGGACACCGGTGCCTTTACCGCGTCGTTGTCGGCCAAGGATATCGAGCTGTTCACCCGCGATGGCGACGAGTGGGTGCGCTTCCGCCTGGCGACCAAGGAATCGGACGGCAAGGTGTACGAGCACAAGGTCTCGCGCATCAGCAAGATCAAGGGCCGTGCCGATGAAGAGGACGAAGGGGATGCGCCAGAGATCTCCAAGCGCCCGGTGGTCGACCTGGAGTTGTGCCTGGGGGATGTGAAGCGCACCGTCGAGGTGAATCTGGTGGACCGCAGCAACTTCAACTACCCGCTGCTGGTGGGTTCCAAGGCGCTGCGCGAGTTCAAGGCGGCGGTCAACCCGGCGAAGAAGTTCACTGCTGGCAAGCCAGGCTGCTGATCTGAAGCGTGCGCCATACAATGTAGGCGCGGGCTTGCCCGCGAACACACATAATGGGGTGTCAGGCACCGGCTTCGCCGGTGTTCGCGGGCAAGCCCGCTCCTACACTGAAATGTGCCAACCTTCAAAACCGCAAGGCCGGACGCCATGCCCCATATCCTCATCGTCGAAGACGAAGCCGCCATCGCCGACACCCTGGTCTACGCCCTGCAGGCCGACGGTCACAGCACTGAGTGGGTAACCCTGGGCAGTGCCGCCCTCGACCAGCAGCGCCAGCGCCCGGCCGACCTGGTCATCCTCGACATCGGCCTGCCCGACATCAGTGGCTTCGAAACCTGTCGCCAGCTGCGCCGGTTCACCGAGGTGCCGGTGATGTTTCTCAGCGCCCGGGACGGTGAAATCGACCGCGTCGTGGGCCTGGAAATCGGTGCCGACGACTACGTGGTAAAACCATTCAGCCCTCGTGAAGTGGCAGCGCGCGTTCGGGCGATCCTCAAACGCATGGCCCCGAGGGCCGAGGTTGTCGGCGAAACCACCTTGTTCCACCTCGACACCTTGCGCATGCAGATCACCTACCGCAGCCAGCCGCTCACGCTGACCCGGCATGAGTTCCGCTTGCTGCAATGCCTGCTCGAACAACCGCAGCGGGTGTTCAGCCGCGAACAGCTGCTCGACGCTTTGGGCGTGGCCTCCGACGTGGGCTATGAGCGCACCATCGACAGCCATATCAAGAGCCTGCGCGCCAAGCTGCGCCAGGTAGCGGGTGATGCCGAGCCGATCCAGACCCATCGCGGCCTCGGTTACAGCTATAGCCCGGAGCACGCCTGATGCGGTTGGGCATTCGCATCTTTCTGGTGTACTTCCTGTTCGTCGGCTTGGCCGGTTACTTCTTGCTCAATACCGTACGCGAACAGATTCGCCCGGTGGTGCGCCAATCCTCCGAAGAAACCTTGGTAGACACTGCCAACCTGCTGGCAGAAATCCTGCGGGATGACGTCAAGGCCGGCACCCTGAACCAGGGCCGCCTGCCCGAGGTGCTCGAGGCCTACGGCTCGCGCAGCCCGGGCGCACAGATCTGGGGGCTGGCCAAGAACCAGGTCAGCCACCGCATCTACGTCACTGACGCCAAGGGCATCGTGTTGCTGGACTCCAGTGGCGAGGCCCTGGGCAAGGATTACTCGCAGTGGAATGACGTGCTGCTGACCCTGCGTGGCCAGTATGGCGCCCGCTCCACCCGCAGCGACCCCAACGACGAAAGCACCTCGGTGATGCACGTTGGCGCGCCGATCATCGACAACGGCAAGATCATCGGGGTTGTCACCGTCGCCAAGCCCAATAGCTCATTGCAACCCTACATCGACCGCTCCGAGCGGCGCCTGCTCACCCTGGGGCTAGGGCTGATCGGCCTGGGCTTGCTGATCGGCGCGGCTCTGTCGTGGTGGCTTGCGCGCTCGCTGCGCAAGTTGGCAGGTTATGCGCAGGCGGTCAGCGAAGGGGAACGTGCGGAGCTTCCGCATTACAAGGGCGGCGAGCTGGCGAACCTGGCACAGGCAGTGGAGCGCATGCGCACCCAGCTGGAAGGCAAGGCCTATGTCGAGCGCTACGTGCACACCCTGACTCACGAGCTGAAAAGCCCGCTGGCGGCCATCCGTGGTGCTTCCGAGCTGTTGCAGGGCGAGGATATGCCCGCTGATCAGCGGGCACGCTTTGCCGGCAATATCGAGCGCGAGAGCGAGCGTTTGCAGCAGATGATCGAGCGGCTGCTCAATCTGGCCAGGGTCGAGCAGATGCAGGCGCTGGAGGACGAGCAGCAGGTGGCGCTGGCGGCGTTGGTCGATGAGTTGCTGCTGGCCCATGCAGCGCGTATCGAAGGCGCCCGTTTGCAGGTACGTCAGCGGGTGCCTGCCACTTTGCGCTTGCTCTGCGATCCTTTTCTGATGCGCCAGGCGTTGGCCAATCTGCTCGACAACGCACTGGACTTCACTCCGGAAGGTGGCACGCTGCTGTTCGACCTGGAGCGCGATGGGGAGCGGGTGGCGTTGAGTTTGTTCAACCAGGGGCAAGCGATACCGGCCTACGCCATCGGGCGGGTCAGCGAGCGGTTCTACTCGCTGCCGCGGCCCGGGAGCGGGCGCAAGAGTACCGGGCTGGGGCTGAACTTCGTGGCCGAGGTGATGCAGCTGCATGGCGGAGCCTTGGCGGTGGACAACGTCGATGGCGGGGTGCGGGTGCGGTTGTGGCTGCCGGTGCGGCGCATCAGCTGAGACAGCCGGGGCTGCACAGCAGCCCCAAATACACGTAAATCACACACGCGCTCCACAAAGCCTCCATGCAAGGCGCAGACACTGCGCCCACTGCCACAGGAGGCCACATGAACAAGACCCTCGGTTTCAAACTCGGCATGATCGCCATGCTGATGTTGCTGCTGCTCATCCCGCTACTGCTGATCAACGGCCTGATCGACGAACGCCAGGCCATGCGAGACGGCGTGTTGCGCGATATTGCCCAGAGCACCAGCTTTGACCAGCAACTCAGCGGCCCGCTGCTGGTGGTGCCGTACCGCAAGTACCAGCGCCGCTGGATCGAAAAGGACGGTGAGCGTACCCAGGAAACCAGCACCATCGCCGGCCACCTGTACTTCCTGCCGGAAACCTTCGACGCCGACCTGGGTGTGGACACCGAACTGCGCGCCCGAGGCATCTACCAGGCGCGGTTGTTTCACACCAAAGGCCGTATCAGCGGCCGCTTCAAGCTCCCGGCGCATTGGGGCATCGACAAGGACTTTGACGACTACCGCTTCGACACGCCGTTCCTGGTGGTGGGCATCAGTGATATCCGCGGTATCGAAAGTGCTTTGGAGCTGAGCATGGACGATCAAAAAGTGCCGTTCGAGCCCGGCACCCAGCTCGACTGGATGCGCGGCGGCGTGCACGCCAGCCTGCCGGGGCTGGACGGGCTACAGGCGCGAGCGTTCAGTTATGGCTTTGACCTGGCGCTGCAAGGTACCGGCCAGTTGCACGTGGTCCCCGTGGGCCGTACCAGCAGCGTGGACATGCGCGCCAACTGGCCGCACCCGAGCTTCGTCGGCAACTACTTGCCCAACCGCCGCGAAATCGATGCTCAAGGCTTCAGTGCCCATTGGCAAACCTCGTTCTTTGCCACCAACCTTGAGGATGCCATCCGCCAGTGCGCTAACGCCGGGCAGTGTACGGATTTCAGTGAGCGCAGCTTTGGCGTGAGTTTTATAGACCCGGTGGACCAGTACCTGAAAAGCGAGCGGGCAATCAAATACGCGTTGTTGTTCATTGCCCTGACCTTTGCCGGCTTCTTCCTGTTCGAGGTAATGAAGAACCTGAGCGTGCACCCCGTGCAGTACATCCTGGTGGGCGTGGCGCTGGCGTTCTTCTATCTGCTGCTGCTGTCGTTGTCCGAGCACATTGGCTTTGGTCTGGCGTATGGGCTGTCGGCTTCAGCCTGTGTGATGCTGATCGGCTTCTACCTGAGCCATGTGTTGCGCAGCCTGGTGCGAGGGGTGGGTTTTGCAGCGGGTTTGGCGGCGTTGTACGCGCTGCTCTTCGGGCTGCTGAGTGCCGAAGACTATGCGCTGCTGATGGGGTCGCTGTTGTGTTTCGGCTTGCTTGGGGTGTTCATGGTGCTGACCCGGCGGCTGGACTGGGCGCGTGTGGGGAGGGCGGCATGAGGGAGGATAGAGAGATCGGGCGCTGGTTGGCGCTCAGGATCGGGCTGTTGTTTCCTGTGATACCGAGGTGAGGCCTTCGCGGGCACGCCCGCTCCCACAAGCCCACCACAGATAGCGCACACTGTGGAAAACCTTGTAGGAACGGGTTTACCCGCGAAGGGGCCCTCAGGCCACTGGCGCTGTAGCGACCATCGATGGCCGCTTGACCACCTCGGCATACCACGCCGCCAACCCAGGCTGGCGCTCACGCCAGCCAAACCCGGGCTGACGCAAATCCAGATAGCCCAGCGCACAGGCCACACCAATCGCCGCCAGGTCGAAGCCGGAGATCAGCTCCGGCAAGTGCTCCTGCTCCAGGTTGGCCAGGCTACGGCGGATCTTGTCACCCTGCGCTTGCAGCCAGCCATCCCAGCGCTTGTCTTCTGGCCGCAGGAAGCTCTCATACCGGCTCGACACCGCCGCATCCATGATCGCATCGGCCTGTGATACCAAGGTCATGCGCCGCCAGCGCGCCGAACCTTCACGCGGCAGCAGCGGCAGGCCAACGTGCTGCAGGTCGAGGTACTCGCAGATCACCCGGCTGTCGTGCAGCACGGTGCCGTCTTCCAGGCGCAGGGCCGGGATCTTGCCGATCGGGTTGTCCTGGTTGAGCTGCGGGTCGCCGCTCACCGGGCTGATGTTCACCGGCTGCAGCTGCACCCGCTCAAGCTGGCCGGTCTCGTGCAACACCACCATGACCTTGCGCACGAAAGGCGACAACGGCGAGTGGAACAGGGTCATCGTGCTCATGCTTCAGTTACCTTGCAGGCTGGGTGGCAGGCACACGCCGGTGCCGCCGATGCCGCAGTAGCCGTCCGGGTTCTTGGCCAGGTACTGCTGGTGGTAGGCCTCGGCGAAATAGACGGTCGGTGCCTGGTCGATTTCGGTGGTGATCTCACCGAAGCCGGCCTTGCTCAGCTCGGCCTGGAAGGCGTCGCGGCTGGCCTTGGCCTGTTCCAGCTGTTCCGGGCTGGTGCAGTAGATGGCCGAGCGGTACTGGGTGCCGATGTCGTTGCCTTGGCGCATGCCTTGGGTCGGGTTGTGCAGCTCCCAGAACATTGCCAGCAGTTCGCGGTAGCTGACCTTGTCCTTGTCGAACACCACCAGCACCACTTCGGTGTGGCCAGTCAGGCCCGAGCAGACTTCTTCGTAGGTAGGGTGCGGGGTGAAGCCGCCGGCGTAGCCGACCACGGTGCTGACCACACCTTCTCGCTGCCAGAAGCGGCGCTCCGCGCCCCAGAAGCAACCCAGGCCGAAGATGGCGAAGTCGATGGCGCCTTCGAAGAACGGGCCGAGCAGCGGGGTGTCTTTGAAGACGTAGTGGAACTCGGGCAGGCTCATTGGCGTGTCGCGGCCAGGCAGGGCCTGTTCCGCAGTTGGCATGACGTTTTTGTTCACCAGGATTTCCGAACGCAGGACCATGGCCGTTCCTCTGTGTTTATTCAGTGGGGTAGGGGTTTGGGCCTTCGCGGGCATGCCCGCTCCCACAGGTACAGCACAGGTTTCAAAGGTTGTGGTGTTCCTGTGGGAGCGGGCGTGCCCGCGAAAGGGCCCGAATGGCTTCTATAGTGCCCGAGGATTACGCAGCTGTCAGGCCACCGGGCCACGCGGATAGCGCTTCAGCCGTTCGGCCAGCTCGCGCCCGGGAATCGGCCGGTCGAACAGGTAACCCTGGCCCACATCGCAGCGGTGACGGCGCAGGAACGCCAGTTGCTCCGGCGTCTCGATCCCTTCGGCCACCACCTTCAGCTTCAGGTTGTGGGCCATGGCCACCACCGCCGAGGTGATTTCCATGTCGTCCTGGTTGTCGGGGATTTCGTTGATGAAGCTGCGATCGATCTTGAGGATGTCGATCGGAAACTTCTTCAGGTAGCTCAGCGACGAATAACCGGTGCCAAAGTCGTCCATGGCCAAGGTCAGGCCCAGGGCCTTCAGCTCGTCCAGCTGGCGGTGGGTGTCTTCGCTGGCTTCCAGCAGCAGGCCTTCGGTCAACTCCAGCTCCAGCAGGTGCGGGGGCAGGGCTTCTTCCTTGAGGATGGTGCTGATCGACGCCACCAGGTCCGGGTCGGAGAACTGTTTGGGCGACAGGTTGATGGCTACATGCAGGTTGCCCAGGCCGGCCTTGCGCAGTTGCTGGCTCATGCAGCACGCCTGGCGCACTACCCATTTGCCGATAGGGATGATCAGGCCGGTTTCCTCGGCCACGCTGATGAACTGGTCCGGGCGGATCATGCCGCGTTCGGGGTGGTTCCAGCGCAGCAGCGCTTCCAGGCCCAGCAGGCGACCGCTGCGCAGGCACAGCTTGGGCTGGTAGAACACGTCCAGCTCATTCTGGGTCAGGGCACGGCGCAGGTTGTTCTCGACGAACAGCTTGTAGCTGGCTTCGGCGTTGAGCACTTCGGTAAACACCTGTACCTGGTGTTTACCGTTGGCCTTGGCCTTGTGCAATGCAAGGCCGGCATTCTTCATCAGGCTGGCCGGGTCGACGCCGTGCAACGGAGCACAGGCCAGGCCTACCGAGGCGGTGACGTTGATCAGCTGGTTGTCGACGAACATCGGCTTGTCGAGGGTGCACAGCAACTGCTGGGCGACGCCTTGGCCATCTTCAAGGCTGGTGTGGTCGAGCAGCACGGCGAACTCGTTACTGGCAAAGCGCGCCAGGATGCCACCGCTGTGCAGGCTGTTGCGCAAACGCCTGGCCAGGCTGATCAACAGCTTGTCGCCGGTCTGGTGGCCTAGGCTGTCGTTGATGCGCTTGAAGTTGTCGATGTCCACCAGCAGCAGGCACATCGAGCTTTCGCCATCGCGGGCGAAGCGCTCGTCCAGGCTGCGGATGAACGCCGGGCGGTTGCCCAGGTTGGTGAGGTTGTCGGTGTAAGCCAGGCGTTCAATGCGTTGCTGGGCCAGCTTGGTCTGGGTGACGTCTTCGTAGATGCCGATGTAGTGGGTCAGCTCACGGTTGTCTCCGTACACCTTGGAAATCGACAACTGGCCCCAGTACGGCTCCAGGTTTTTGCGCCGGCTCTTGAACTCGCCCTGCCAACTGTTGCCCATGGCCAGGCTCGACGGCGAGTCGAACAGCAGTTCGCTGAGGTTCTCCAGTGCCGGTAGCTCACCCAGCTGGCGGCCCTGCACTTCGTCGGTACTGTACTGGGTGATGGCGGTGAAGCTGGGGTTGACGTACTCCACCCGGCCGTCGCGGTTCACCAGCAGAAAGGCGCTGGCGCTCTGCTCGACCGCACGCTGGAACAGGTGCAGGGCGCTGGCCGCGGCCCGTCGTTTGTGGTTTGTGATCACTTGGGCGAACTGGTCGGCCAGCTCGCCGGCAAAGGCAATCTCGTCCGACTGCCAGGCCCGTGGCTGGCCGGTTTGCTCCAGGCACAACACGCCGATCACCTGGCCATCGACACGGATGCTGGCGTCGAGCATGGCCTTGTTTTCCGGGCGCATGCTTTGCGCCAGGGCGCGGGTGCGCGGGTCGTGGCCGGCGTTGTGAGCGTCGATGGCGCGGCTTGCGTGCAGTGCATCCAGGTAGTCGGGGAAGCGGCTGGCATCGATGGCTTCGGGCTGGCGGTGCTCCTGTGCGTCGCGGTACCAGGCGATGATCGGTTCCAGGCGTTGGTCTTCCAGGTGCCAGATGCTGGCGCTGTCGACCTTGTAGATTTCGCAGGCGCTTTGGGTGATCAGCTGGGCCGCTTCGAGCAGCGAGTTGCCCGCGCTGTAGCGATGGCGGGCGAGGCGCAGGATAAGGTCCTGCTGGCCGCGCACCCGCTCCAGGTGCTCCAGTTGTTCTTGCTGCGTGCGCTGGTTCAGCTGCAAGGCCAGTTGCAGGCGGTTGTTGCGTGACTCTAGGTCGCTGGCGCCGGGTTCGCCGGTCTCTTCCTGCTGGTCATCGAGCACGCTCAGGTAGCCGCGCAACAGCTGGCGGTTGTGTTGCTTGTAGGCTTCACCCGCTTCCAGCAGGCGCAGCGAGGTGCTCGGCGTGTGCAGGGTGTAGCGCACGCGATAGTAGCCGCGCTGGGCCAGTTGCAACTGGATTTCGTCGTGCAGCCGGTAGCGTGCCTCGGGTTCCATCAGGCTGGCGTAGGGCGCGTCAATCAGGGCACACAACTCGCCGGTTTTCAGGCCGAACTGGCGCTCACAGGCTGGGTCAAGGTAGAGCATGGCCCAGGTGGCTTCGTTGAGCCTTTCGAAACGCAGCATGCCGAGCCGCGAGGGCACGGGTAACTGTGTCACGACCTCGGCCGCCACACGGCTGGCGGCATCGGGTTGGCTTTTCATCGAAGACTCGCTTGAAGAGGGAACGCTGCCTTGTGGCTGCGGCGGATTTGGCAAGGTTGCATCATGTCCCGAGGGCTGGCAAGCGGCCATGCTTGATGCTGTGGACAGGTTATCGGCTGACGTGGCCGATTCTGCAGTTTGGCTGGAGATTTTGGGGCCGCTTTGCGGCCCATCGCGACACAAGGCCGCTCCCACAGGGATCGCGCCAGCTTTTAGAAATTGAGCAAGACAGTTGCTCCCACAATGTGGACTGCGATTGCCTGTGGGAGCGGCCTTGTGTCGCGAAAGGAGGGCGAAGCCCTCCCAGCTTTTTCCAGGCAAAAAAAAGCCCCGCCAATCGACGGGGTTGAGGTACGAGCGTGGCAGCTCGAAAAGGGTACTGCCCCTCGCAAGGAGGGGCAGTGTGCTGGCTTACAGCAGCATGGTGCGGATATCGCCCAGCACGTCGCCCAGGCGCTTGGTGAAGCGCGCGGCGGCAGCGCCGTTGATCACACGGTGATCGTAGGACAGCGACAGCGGGAGCATCAGCTTTGGCTGGAAGGCCTTGCCATCCCAGACTGGCTGCATGGTCGCCTTGGAGACGCCCAGGATAGCCACTTCCGGCGCGTTGACGATCGGCGTGAAGCCGGTGCCGCCAATGTGGCCGAGGCTGGAGATGGTGAAGCAAGCGCCTTGCATCTCGTCGGCCGACAGCTTCTTGGTGCGCGCCTTCTCGGCCAGTGCAGCGGCTTCGGCAGCCAGTTGCAGCAGGCTCTTCTGGTCGACGTTCTTGATCACAGGGACCAGCAGGCCGTCCGGGGTGTCCACGGCAAAGCCGATGTGCACGTACTTCTTGCGGATGATGGCCTTGCCGCTTGGCGCCAGCGAGCTGTTGAAGTCCGGCAGTTCCTTGAGCAGGAAGGCGCAGGCCTTGAGCAGCAGAGGCAGCACGGTCAGCTTCACGCCAGCTTTCTCGGCCACGGCCTTCTGCGCAACGCGGAAGGCTTCCAGCTCGGTGATGTCGGCAGAGTCGAACTGGGTCACGTGCGGCACGTTGAGCCAGCTGCGGTGCAGGTTGGCAGCACCGACCTGCATCAGGCGGGTCAGGGCCACTTCTTCCACTTCACCGAACTTGCTGAAGTCCACGGCAGGGATTGGCGGGATGCCAGCACCACCGGTCGCACCGGCGGCTGCCGGCGCTTCCTTGGCCTTCTGCATCATGGCCTTGACGTAGACCTGCACGTCTTCTTTCAGGATGCGACCGTGCGGGCCGGTGGCAGCAACTGCACCCAGCTCTACACCGAATTCACGGGCCAGCTGACGAACAGCGGGGCCTGCGTGAACCTTGGCATTGCTGCCAGCGGCCGGTGCGGTCGCAGCCGGTGCAGGGGCAGCAGCCGGGGCGGCAGCGGCAGGTGCGGCAGCCGGAGCAGCCTCAGCCTTGGCTGGTGCAGGAGCAGCAGCAGCCGGTGTCGGCGCGGCAGCCGGGGCGGCACCCGCCACTTTCAGCTTGAAGATCAGGTCGCCAGTGCCGACTTCGTCTTCCAGCTTGCACAGCACTTCTTCGACCACGCCGGCGGCCGGCGACGGGATTTCCATGGAAGCCTTGTCGGACTCCAGGGTAATCAGCGACTGGTCGGCTTCGACGGTGTCGCCGACTTTGACCAGCACTTCGATGATCTTGGCCTTGCCCGACGAACCGATGTCCGGCACGTGGATGTCCTGCACGCTGGCGGCAGCCGGGGCTGCGGCCGGAGCAGGGGCGGCTTCGGCGGCCGGGGCCGGCGCAGCAGCCTGAGCTGGAGCAGCGGCAGCAGCCGGAGCCTCAGGGGCCGCAGCAGCGGCGCCCTCGGCTTCCAGGACCAGCAGTTCGTCGCCTTCTTTCAGGCGGTCGCCCAGCTTGACCTTCAGTTCCTTGATGACGCCGGCCTTGGGCGCCGGAATTTCCATGGAGGCCTTGTCGGACTCCAGGGTCAGCAGGCTCTGGTCAGCCTCGATACGATCACCGACCTTGACGAACAGCTCGATGATTTCACCTTCACCGCTGCCGATGTCAGGTACGCGAATGAGTTCGCTCACTTAAAAATACTCCTCAGCAGTCCAGTGGGTTGCGCTTGTCCGGGTCGATACCGAACTTGACGATAGCGTCTGCAACAACCTTGGGTTCGATCTCGCCACGGTCAGCCAGGGCTTCCAGGGCAGCCAGCACCACGAAGTGGCGGTCGACTTCGAAGAAGTGACGCAGCTTCTTGCGGCTGTCGCTGCGACCGTAACCGTCGGTACCCAGGACTTTGAACTCTTTGCTCGGTACCCACTGGCGAATCTGCTCGGCGAACAGCTTCATGTAGTCGGTAGAGGCGATAACCGGGCCTTTGCGACCGTTCAGGCACTGCTCGACGTAGGTCTGCTGTGGCTTCTGGCCAGGCTTCAGGCGGTTGGCGCGTTCCACGGCCAGGCCGTCGCGGCGCAGTTCGTTGAAGCTGGTGACGCTCCACACGTCGGCACCGACGTTGAACTCTTCACGCAGGATCTTCGCGGCTTCGCGGACTTCGCGCAGGATGGTGCCGGAGCCCATCAGCTGTACGTGGTGTGCGGCTTCGCGGGTGTCCTCTTCCAGCAGGTACATGCCCTTGATGATGCCTTCCTCGACACCGGCCGGCATGGCTGGCTGCTGGTAGGATTCGTTCATCACGGTGATGTAGTAGAAGATGTCCTGTTGCTCTTCGGTCATCTTCTTCATGCCGTCCTGGATGATCACCGCCAGCTCGTAGCCGTAGGTCGGATCGTAGGTGCGGCAGTTCGGGATGGTGCCCGCCATCATGTGGCTGTGACCGTCTTCGTGCTGCAGGCCTTCACCGTTGAGGGTGGTACGGCCGGCGGTACCGCCGATCAGGAAGCCACGGGTGCGGCTGTCGCCAGCGGCCCAGGCCAGGTCGCCAATACGCTGGAAACCGAACATCGAGTAGAAGATGTAGAACGGCAGCATCGGCTGGTTGTGGCAGCTGTACGAGGTACCGGCAGCGATGAACGACGACATGGCGCCGGCTTCGTTGATGCCTTCCTCGAGGATCTGGCCCTTCTTGTCTTCGCGGTAGAACATCACCTGGTCTTTATCGACTGGCTCGTAGAGCTGGCCGACCGACGAGTAGATGCCCAACTGGCGGAACATGCCTTCCATACCGAAGGTACGGGCTTCGTCCGGGATGATCGGGACGATGCGCTGGCCGATGTCCTTGTCCTTGACCAGCTGCGCCAGAATACGCACGAAGGCCATGGTGGTGGAGATTTCGCGGTCGCCCGAGCCGTCCAGGATCGCTTTCAGCGTTTCCAGTGGCGGGGTCGGCACGCTGAAGCTCTTGGCGCGGCGCTGCGGTACGAAGCCACCCAGGGCTGCGCGGCGCTCGGCCAGGTACTTGGCTTCGGCAGAACCTTCTTCCGGCTTGAAGAACGGCAGGTTCTCCAGGTCGGCATCCTTGACCGGGATGTCGAAGCGGTCACGGAAGTGACGCAGGCTGTCGACGTCGACCTTCTTGGTGTTGTGCGCGGTGTTCTTGGCTTCGCCAGCACCGGTGCCGTAACCCTTGATGGTCTTGGCCAGGATGACGGTCGGCTGCTCTTTGTGGTTCACAGCCTGGTGATACGCCGCGTAGACCTTGTACGGGTCGTGACCGCCACGGTTGAGCTTCCAGATCTCTTCGTCGGACAGGTCTTCGACCATGGCCTTGAGTTCCGGGGTGTTGAAGAAGTGCTCGCGAACGTACGCGCCGTCTTTGGCTTTGTAGTTCTGGTATTCGCCGTCGATGACTTCGTCCATGCGGCGCTGCAGGGCACCGTTGGTGTCCTTGGCCAGCAGTGGGTCCCAGAAACGGCCCCAGACGACTTTGTTGACGTTCCAGCCACCGCCACGGAACACGCCTTCGAGTTCCTGGATGATCTTGCCGTTGCCGCGAACCGGGCCGTCGAGGCGCTGCAGGTTGCAGTTGATGACGAAGATCAGGTTGTCCAGCTTCTCGCGGCCGGCCAGGGCGATTGCACCCAGGGATTCCGGCTCGTCGCACTCACCGTCGCCCATGAAGCACCAGACCTTCTGCTTGCCGGCCGGGATGAAGCCACGGGCTTCCAGGTACTTCATGAAGCGTGCCTGGTAGATCGCCTGGATTGGGCCCAGACCCATCGAAACGGTCGGGAACTGCCAGAAGTCAGGCATCAACCATGGGTGCGGGTACGAAGACAGGCCGTTGCCGTCCACTTCCTGACGGAAGTTGTTCATCTGGTCTTCGCTGATACGGCCTTCCATGAAGGCACGGGCGTAGACGCCAGGCGAAGCGTGGCCCTGGAAGAAGACCAGGTCGCCGCCGTGTTCTTCGGTAGGGGCCTGGAAGAAGTAGTTGAAGCCGATGTCGTACAGGGTGGCACTGGAGGCGAAGCTAGAGATGTGTCCGCCCAGGTCCGAGTCTTTCAGGTTGGTACGCATGACCATGGCCAGCGCGTTCCAACGCACCATCGAGCGAATGCGGCGTTCCATGAACAGGTCGCCAGGCATGCGTGCTTCGTGGGTGACAGGGATGGTGTTGCGGTATGGCGTGGTGATCGCATACGGCAGCTGGGAGCCACTACGGGTGGCCAGCTCGCCCATACGGGTCATCAGGTAATGAGCGCGGTCTTCGCCTTCTTTGTCGAGGACCGACTCCAGGGCATCCAGCCATTCCTGGGTTTCGATTGGATCGAGGTCTTGCATGGCTTGCTCCAGGGCGGAAAGGCAACCAGAATCGATTGCCTGAGATTGCGACTGGCCTTATGGGCAGACGTCGTGAATTCTTGGATTACCGGGGTGTCTTCCGGCGCGTTGTAGTTTTACTACATTTGCTTTCGCATTTCATGCTTTTACACGACACGAGTAGTAGTAAAACTACATTTGTGCGACGTTTGGTCGCACCTTGGCTTGTGAGGAAAAACGTTCATGTTGGTTGGCATTGTGTCGCGAACGGGTGGTTCTTGATGTTTGTTGCCAAGTTTTCGTTTTTTTCAGCTATTTCCAACTTTTGTACGACAGTCCAACCGTGGTCCGGCTTCCCCTTGGCCGCTTTTTCCCCTCTATTTCACGCCGATCAAGGATAGACCATGCGCCTACCTTTGCCCTCCGATCTGCCTGCCACCTTGCAGCCGCTGGTCACTCGCAACCAGCAGTTCATCAGCGATGCCGTGGCCGGCCACCCCGAACTCGACCTGCAGGCCTGGAGCCCGCTGCACCGGCAGCAGTTCGACCAGGTGGCTGCTGCCAGCGAGTTCGTGCTCAGCCTGGCCCAGCGCGAGCCCGCCATGCTGTTCGCCCTGCTGGCCAGTGGCGAGCTGGAGCGGCGATACGCCCCGGGTGAGCTGCGCGGGCAAATCGCCGCAACAGCCCAGGCGGCACAGAGCGAGGACGAGCTGGCGCGCAATCTGCGCCGCGCGCGCAACCGCCAGCAGTTGCGCATTATCTGGCGCGACATTACCCGTCAGGCGGAACTTGGCGAAACCTGCCGCGACCTGTCGGACCTTGCCGATGCGGCCATCGACGAAGCCTACCAATGGCTGTACCCGCGCCATTGCCAGCAATTCGGCACGCCCATCGGCAACCGCAGCGGCCAGCCGCAGCACATGGTGGTGCTGGGCATGGGCAAGCTGGGAGCGGTAGAGCTTAACCTGTCGTCGGACATCGACCTGATCTTCGGTTTTCCCGAGGGCGGTGAAACCGAAGGGGTGAAGCGCTCGCTGGATAACCAGGAGTTCTTCACGCGCCTGGGCCAAAGGCTGATCAAGGCACTGGACCCGGTTACCGTCGACGGCTTTGTATTCCGCGTTGACATGCGCCTGCGCCCCTATGGTTCGGCGGGTGCCCTGGTGCTCAGCTTCAATGCACTGGAGCAGTACTACCAGGACCAGGGCCGTGACTGGGAACGTTACGCGATGATCAAGGCGCGGGTGGTGGCCGGCGACCAGGCGGCCGGCGCGCAGTTGCAGGAGATGCTGCGCCCGTTCGTGTACCGCCGCTACCTGGACTTTTCCGCAATCGAAGCGCTGCGCACCATGAAGCAGCTGATCCAGCAGGAAGTGCGGCGCAAGGGCATGGCCGAGAACATCAAGCTGGGTGCCGGTGGTATTCGCGAAGTGGAGTTCATCGCCCAGGCCTTCCAGCTGATCCACGGCGGGCGTGACCTCAGCCTGCAGCAGCGGCCGTTGCTCAAGGTGCTGGCCACCCTGGAAGGCCAAGGCTACCTGCCGCCAGCAGTGGTGGCCGAGTTGCGCGAGGGCTATGAGTTCCTGCGCTACACCGAGCACGCCATCCAGGCCATCGCCGACCGCCAGACGCAAATGTTGCCGGAAGGTGAGACCGATCAGGCACGCGTGGCCTATGTGCTCGGTTTTGCCGACTGGCAGAGCTTCCACGACCAGCTGATGTACTGGCGTGGCCGTATTGACTGGCATTTCCGCCAGGTCATTGCCGACCCGGATGATGAAGACGGCGAAGGCGAACTGGTGGTGGGTGGTGAGTGGTCGCCGTTGTGGGAGCAGGCGCAGGATGAAGAAGCCGCTGGCCGGCAATTGCAAGAGGCTGGCTTCAAGCAACCCGCCGAAGCCTTGAGGCGCCTGGCCGGGCTGCGTTCCAGCCCGCAGTTGCGCTCGATGCAGCGCATCGGCCGTGAGCGACTTGACGCATTCATCCCACGGCTGTTGGCTCAGGCGGTGGAGCATGACAACCCTGACCTGGTGCTTGAGCGGGTGCTGCCATTGGTCGAGGCTGTGGCAAGGCGTTCTGCCTACCTGGTACTGCTGACCGAAAACCCCGGTGCCTTGCGCCGTTTGCTGACGCTGTGCGCCGCCAGCCCGTGGATTGCCGAGCAGATTGCCCTTTACCCGCTGCTGCTCGACGAACTGCTCAATGAGGGCCGCTTGTTCAGCCCGCCCTTGGCGCCAGAACTGGCCAGCGAGCTGCGCGAGCGCCTGACGCGCATCCCCGAGGACGACCTGGAGCAGCAGATGGAGGCGCTGCGCCATTTCAAGCTGGCCCACAGCCTGCGCGTGGCCGCCTCGGAAATCAGCGGCAACCTGCCGTTGATGAAAGTCAGCGACTACCTGACCTGGCTGGCGGAAGCGATCCTCGACCAGGTGCTGGCCTTGGCCTGGCGCCAGACCGTGGCCCGCCACGGCCAACCCAAGCGCAGCGACGGCAGCCTGTGCGACCCGGGTTTCATCATCATCGGTTACGGCAAGATGGGCGGCCTGGAGCTCGGCCACGGTTCGGACCTGGACCTGGTCTTCATCCATGACGGCGATCCGCAGGCGGAAACCGACGGTGCGAAGCCTATCGACAGCGCGCAGTTCTTCACGCGTCTGGGGCAGCGCATCATCCACTTGCTGACCACCCAGACCAACTCGGGCCAACTGTACGACGTGGATATGCGCCTGCGCCCGTCCGGCGCCTCGGGCCTGCTGGTCAGCTCGCTGGGCGCCTTCGAGCGCTACCAGCAGAACGAAGCCTGGACCTGGGAACACCAGGCGCTGGTGCGGGCCCGTGTGCTGGTGGGTTGCAAGCAGGTGGGGGCTGCATTCGAAGGTGTGCGTGCCAAGGTACTGGGCCAGGCCCGCGACCTGGAAAAGCTGCGCGGCGAGGTGAGTGAAATGCGCGCCAAGATGCGTGACAACCTCGGTACCAAGGCTACGGCTGCCGGTACCGCGGCGAACGCCTTCGACGCCGGTGTACCCTTCGATATCAAGCAGGATGCCGGCGGTATCGTCGATATCGAATTTATGGTGCAATACGCCGCTTTGGCCTGGTCCCATGACCATCCGGCCATACTTCGATGGACCGATAACATCCGCATTCTGGAAGAGCTGGAGCAGGCGAACTTGATGCCGGCCAGTGACGCGGTGCTGTTGCGTGAAGTGTACAAGGCGTTCCGCTCGGCCTCCCACCGCCAGGCCCTGCAGAAGCAGGCCGGGGTGATCGATGCGGCACAGTTTGCCGATGAACGCCGTGAAGTGCGGCGGATCTGGGGTGAACTGGGGCTGACTTGAGATCGTTGGGGCCGCTGTGCGGCCCTTTCGCCACACAAGGCCGCTCCCACCATTGGCCGGCGTATGCAGTACCTTTTGTGGGAGCGGCCTTGTGTCGCGATGGGCTGCAAAGCAGCCCCAAAGGCTCATGCCTCACCACCGGTGTTACACTGTCGGCCACATAGCCTGAATATAAAGAGGGGAGGCCAGGCTGTACCGCAGCCTGTAGCCTCCCCGAGCGTTTCTGGACTAAGCATGAGAATACTGATCATTGGCCCCAGCTGGGTCGGCGACATGGTGATGGCGCAGACCCTGTTCCAGTGCCTGAAACAGCAGCACCCCGACTGCGTGATCGACGTGCTGGCCCCTGAATGGAGCCGGCCGATCCTCGAACGCATGCCTGAAGTGCGTCAGGCCTTGAGCTTCCCGCTCGGCCACGGCGCGCTGGAGCTGGCCACACGTCGGCGCATCGGCAAGTCCCTGGCCGGCCAGTACGACCAGGCTATCCTGCTGCCCAACTCGCTCAAGTCGGCGCTGGTGCCCTTTTTTGCCGGCATTCCCAAACGCACCGGCTGGCGCGGTGAAATGCGCTTCGGCCTGCTGAACGATGTGCGCAAGCTGGACAAGGCCCGCTACCCGCTGATGATCGAGCGCTTCATGGCCCTGGCGTACGCGCCCGGCGCCGAGCTGCCGCAGCCATACCCGCGCCCCAGCCTGCAGATCGAAGCGCAAAGCCGTGACGCCGCCCTGGCCAAGTTCGGCCTGGAACTGGACCGTCCGGTACTGGCGCTGTGCCCTGGCGCCGAGTTTGGCGAAGCCAAGCGCTGGCCGGCAGAGCACTATGCCGCTGTGGCCGATGCGATGATTCGCCAAGGCTGGCAAGTGTGGCTGTTTGGCTCGAAGAACGATCACTCGGTCGGTGAGCAGATCCGCGACCGGCTGATTCCGGGGTTCCGTGAAGAGTCGTCCAACCTGGCCGGTGAGACCTCGCTGGCCGAGGCCATCGACCTGATGTCCTGCGCCCATGCCGTGGTGTCCAACGATTCCGGCCTGATGCACGTGGCCGCTGCGCTGAACCGTCCGTTGGTGGCGGTGTACGGCTCGACTTCCCCCGGCTTCACCCCACCGTTGGCCGAACAGGTGGAAGTGGTGCGCACCGGTATCGAGTGCAGCCCGTGCTTTGACCGCACCTGTCGCTTCGGCCATTACAATTGCCTGCGTCTGCTGGAACCGGGCAAAGTGATTGCCGCCCTGCACAGCCTCAGCGGACCGGACCTGATCGATACCGTGGCCGAGGTCGACTAAGTGCGGGTACTGATCATCAAGACCTCGTCGCTGGGGGATGTCATCCACACCCTGCCGGCGCTTACCGATGCCGCCCATGCCATTCCCGGTATCCGTTTCGATTGGGTGGTGGAGGAAGGCTTCGCCGAAATCCCCAGTTGGCACCCCGCGGTCGACCAGGTCATCCCGGTGGCGATTCGTCGCTGGCGCAAGAACCTTTGGCAAACCATCAAGAGTGGCGAGTGGAAGGCGTTCAAGCAGCGCGTGCGCGAGCGCAAGTACGACCTTGTGATCGACGCCCAGGGCCTGGTCAAGTCGGCCTGGTTGACCCGTTACGTGAAGGCACCCGTCGCCGGCCTGGACCGCTACTCGGCGCGCGAAGGCTGGGCCAGCCGCTTCTACGACCGGCCTCTGTCGGTTGCCACCGGCCAGCACGCGGTGGAGCGGGTACGCCAGCTGTTTGCCATGGCCCTGGCCTATGACCTGCCAGAAGGCATCGGCAACTACGGCCTGGACCTCGACCGCCTGCAACTGCCCCCGGCTGCGCCCTATGTGGTGTTCCTGCATGGCACCACCTGGGCGACCAAGCATTGGCCCGAAGCCTACTGGCGCGAACTGGCCGAGCGCATGGGCCGGCGCAAGCTGGAAGTGCGCCTGCCTTGGGGTAATCCGGCTGAGAAGGCGCGGGCCGAGCGAATTGCCCAAGGCTTGAACAACTGCCAGGTGCTCCCCAAATTGAACCTTGCCGGCGTCGCTCGTGTTCTGGCGGCGGCAAAGGCCTGCGTGGCGGTCGATACCGGCCTTGGCCACCTGGCGGCGGCACTCGATGTGCCCACCCTTTCGCTGTTTGGCCCAACCAACCCGGGCCTGACTGGCGCCTACGGACGGACCCAGATTCACCAGGCCAGTGACTGGCCTTGCGCTCCCTGCCTGCAGAAGAAGTGCACCTACAAACCGAGCGCCGATGACCTGGCCCGGTTCGATCTGAAACGCGAGTGGCCACTGTGCTTCACTCGCCTGAATCCCGAGCATGTGGCGAGCCGCTTGAGCGCGTTGCTGCTGGCTGAGGATGTCCGTTGATGCAACTGGCTTTCGTGCTTTACAAATATTTCCCCTTCGGCGGGCTGCAGCGCGATTTCATGCGCATTGCCCTGGAATGCCAGAAGCGGGGCCACCAGATCCGTGTGTATACGCTGATCTGGGAGGGTGACATTCCGCCGGGCTTCGAAGTGCTGGTGGCGCCGGTGAAGGCGATCTTCAACCACCGCCGCAACGAGAAGCTCAGCGCCTGGATGGCCGCCGACCTGGCCAAGCGCCCGGTCGACCGCCTGATCGGCTTCAACAAGATGCCGGGGCTGGACGTGTACTACGCCGCCGACGGCTGCTTCGAGGACAAGGCACAGACCCTGCGCGGTGGCCTGTACCGCCGCTGGGGCCGCTACCGGCACTTTGCCGAGTACGAGCGTGCGGTGTTTGCCAAGGACGCCCATACCGAAGTGCTGATGATTTCCGAAGTGCAGCAGCCGCTGTTCATCAAGCATTACGGCACCCCGGTAGAACGCTTCCACCTGCTGCCGCCAGGCATTTCCCAGGATCGCCGTGCGCCGGCCAATGCCGCCGAGATCCGCGCTGAGTTCCGCAAGGAATTCAACCTGGGGGAGGACGACCTGCTGCTGGTGCAGATTGGCTCAGGCTTCAAGACCAAAGGCGTGGACCGCAGCCTCAAGGCACTGGCCGCGCTGCCGTCAGCCCTGCGCAAACGCACCAGGCTGATGGTGATCGGCCAGGACGACCCCAAGGTATTCCAGCTGCAAAGCGCTACCCTGGGTCTGGGCGACCAGGTGCAGTTCCTCAAGGGCCGTAGCGACATCCCGCGCTTCCTGCTGGGCGCCGACCTGCTGATTCACCCGGCGTACAACGAGAATACCGGTACGGTGCTGCTCGAAGCGTTGGTCGCCGGCTTGCCGGTGCTGGTGTCCAAGGTGTGCGGCTATGCCCACTACATTGCCGAGGCCGACAGCGGCCTGGTGCTGGACGAGCCGTTCGAACAAGAGCAGCTCAACGGCTATCTGCAGCGCATGCTCGAAGACCCGCAGGCGCGTGCCAGCTGGTCGCGCAATGGCCTGGCATTTGCCGATAGCGCCGATCTGTACAGCATGCCGCAGCATGCTGCCGACGTGATCCTGGGGCAAAAAAACGCATGAAGCTGATATTGGCCGAACCCTTCAAACGCCTGTGGGCCGGGCGTGATGCCTTCGACGCCGTGGAGGCGCTGCAAGGCGAGGTCTATCGCGAGCTGGAAGGGCGCCGCACGCTGCGCACCGAAGTGGCTGGCGAGGGCTTTTTCGTCAAGATCCACCGTGGCATCGGCTGGGGCGAGATCTTCAAGAACCTGTTCACCGCCAAGCTGCCGGTGCTCGGTGCCGGCCAGGAGTGGAAGGCCATCCAGCGCCTGCATGAAGTGGGTGTGCCTACCATGACCGCAGTCGCCTATGGCGAGCGTGGCAGCAACCCGGCCGCGCAGCACTCGTTCATCATCACCGAAGAGCTGGCGCCGACCATCAGCCTGGAAGACTTCAGCATCGACTGGGTCAAACAGCCGCCTGAGCCGCGCCTGAAGCGTGCACTTATCGCCGAGGTGGCGAAGATGACTGGCGGGATGCACCGCGCCGGGGTCAACCACCGCGATTGCTACATCTGCCATTTCCTGCTGCACACCGACCGACCGGTGACGGCGGATGACTTCAAACTGTCGGTGATCGACCTGCACCGCGCGCAAACCCGTGCCAGAATCAGCCGCCGCTGGCGCGACAAGGACCTGGCTGCGCTGTACTTTTCGGCCCTGGACATTGGCCTGACCCAACGCGACAAGCTGCGCTTCCTGCGCGGTTACTTCCAGCGTCCGCTGCGGCAGGTGCTGAAGGACGAAGCCGCGCTGCTCGCCTGGTTGGAGCGCAAGGCCCAGAAACTCTACGATCGCAAGCAACGCTATGGGGACGCACTCTGATGGCGAGTTGGACACTGGCGCCGGGGTACGAACACCTGGCGGCGGACTTCGGCAGCCTCGACGCGGTGTTCGCCCTCCAGGGCGAACGGCTGACCCGCGACCCGCTCAGTGAGGTGGTACGCATCGAGCGTGACGGGATCAACTACTACGTCAAGCGCTACACCGGGGCCGGCAAGCACATGCGCCGGTACCTGGGGCGGCCACGCATCAAGGCCGAATGGCAAAACCTCAAGCAGTTCGCCAAATGGGGTATCCCCACTGCCGAAGTCGTGGCTTGGGGCCTGGAGCGCAACGGCCTGGCCTTTGGCCGTGGTGCTATGATCACCCGTGAACTGCCGCACACCGAAGACCTGTCGGCCCTGGCCGAACACAACGATGCGCGCTTGGCCGACCGCGCCTGGGTCGACCATGTCAGCCGTCAACTGGCGCGCCATACCCGGGTCATGCACCAACACCGCTTTGCCCATAACGACCTGAAGTGGCGCAACCTGCTGGTCGATGACCAAGGCACGCTATTCTTCATCGACTGCCCTACCGGCGACTTCTGGCGCGGTTTCATGTGGCGCCACCGGATGATCAAGGACCTGGCATGCCTGGACAAAGTGGCCAAATACCACCTGTCAGCTACCCAGCGCCTGCGCTTCTACCTGCAATACCGTGGCCGCGACCGGCTGAATGTGCGTGACAAAAAGCGCATTCATCGGGTACTGGGCTTTTTCGAGGGAAGGGAATGACCGATTACCTGGCCAGCGCGGACCTCGCGCTGCTCAAGCGCCATGGCCTGGACAACTTCGAGGCGCTGTGGGCGCTGCAACTTGATGCTGTGGACGAACCCAACACCGGCCGTGGTGGCTGGAGCAGCGTCTTCCGTCTGGAACTCGAAGGCAAGGGCTACTACCTCAAGCGCCAGAGCGACTACTTGACCCGTACCTTGCACCGGCCGTTCGGCGAGCCCACCTTCGCCCGCGAATTCCGCAACATCAGTCGCTACCAGAAGCTGCGCATTCCGGCATTGCAGGCGGTGTTCTACGGCGAGCGCAAGCAGGGCGGCAAGCACCGGGCTATCCTGATGACCCGCGCTCTGGACGAGTGGGCCGACCTCGACAGCCTGCTGGCGCAGTGGCCGCGGTTGGGTGAAGCCGAGCGCACTGGCATCCTGCAGGCCTGCGGTCAGCTGGCGCGCACCCTGCACAGCGCCGGCCAGGTGCATGGCTGCTTCTACCCCAAGCACATTTTCCTGCGTCAACGCCGCGAGGGTTGGGACGCGCAATTGATCGACCTGGAAAAGACCCGGCCGCTGCTGTTCGGCATGCGTGACCGCCTCAAGGACCTGGAGCCGCTGCTGCGCCGCGCGCAGGCCTGGCGCGTGCAGGATGTACGTACTTTGCTGGCGACCTACCTGGGGCAGCCGGCTGACGGCGCGCTGGTCGACACCTGGCTGCAACGGCTGACGCAACGCCGTCGTGAAAAAGAGGCTCGCTGATGCGTTTGTCTGAACTGAAGGATGCCGGGCGCAGCCCGACGCTGCCCCTGAGTATCACGTTGGTTGATGCCGCCGGCAGTGCCGACTTGCAACTGCTCACCCTGCTGCGTGTGCTGCCGGGCCAGCGTTATGTGGGCGCTGGTGTCTGGCGTGGCACACCGGTGCTGGCGAAGCTGCTGGTCGGTGGTAACGCCGCGCGGCATTTCCAGCGCGAACTGCAGGGTGTGAAGTTGCTGGCCGAACAAGGCCTGACCACACCGACGCTACTGGCCGACGGCCTCAAGGAAGGCGAGGGCGGCTGGCTGCTGTTCGAGTTCCTTGACGGTGCCCAAAGCCTGGCCGATGCCTGGGCCGCAGTGGCAAACCTGCCAGTGCTGGCGGACGAGCAGCACCTGGTACTGGGCGAAGCGCTCACGGCTGTGGCGCACATGCACGCCCAAGGCCTTTGGCAGGAAGACCTGCACCTGGACAACCTGCTGCGCCATGCCGGCAAGCTGTACCTGATCGACGGTGCGGGCATCAGGGCGGAAACACCCGGTCAGCAGTTGTCGCGACCACGGGTGCTGGAAAACCTCGGGGTGTTTTTCGCCCAGTTGCCCAAGCGCCTGGAGCCGTTCATCGAAGAGCTGCTGGTGCATTACCTGCTGGCCAATGCCGAGCATGCGTTGCCGCTGGAAGCCCTGCAGAAACAGGTGGACAAGGTGCGTACCTGGCGCCAGAAGGACTATCTGGACAAGGCTGGCCGCGAGTGCAGCCTGTTCAGCGTCCAGCGCACCCTCTCGGGCTTGCAGGCGATCCGCCGCAGTGAGGTCGAGGCCATGCAGCCTGTACTGGAGCAGGCCGATGCGCTGATCGACAAAGGCCATTTGTACAAGACCGGTGGCGCTGCCAGCGTGGCGCGCATCGAGGTCAATGGTCGCCCGTTGGTGATCAAGCGCTACAACATCAAGAACACCGCACATTGGTTCAAGCGCTTCTGGCGCCCAAGCCGGGCCTGGCATTCCTGGATTGAAGGCCACCGCCTGGAATTCCTCGACATCGCCACGCCACGCCCCCTCGCGGTGCTGGAACAGCGGGTGCTGGGCCTGCGCAGCCGTGCTTACCTGGTCACCGAGTATGTCGACGGCCCGGACCTGACGGCATGCTTCGCGCCCTACGTTGAAAGCGGCGATGCGCCCGAGGAGCAGGTGGATGCTTTGGTGCACGTGATGCAGCAGCTGATTCGCGAGCGCATCAGCCACGGCGACTTCAAAGGCCATAACCTGTTCTGGCACAACGGCCAGTGGTCGCTGATCGACCTCGATGCCATGTGCCAGCACGCCACCCAGCTCAGCTTCGCACCGGCCTATGCCCGTGACCGGGCACGGCTGCTGCGCAACTGGCCCAATGGCAGTGCCTTGCATCAGCGGCTGGACCGGCTGTTGCCAAAACTGGTCGACTGAGGCCGCCGGATCCGCTGTCAGTGGGTCGGCGGTGGTTGATCTGGCAGTGTCAGCCAGTCACTGCTGCGCCCTGCCTGGCGAACGCGTATCAGCCACTGGCCGTTTTCGTGGCGCAGCACCGCCCACGGCACCACCCCGGCGTTGCTGGCAACGGCAATCTCCAAGTGGTAATGATCCGGTAGGAGGTGGCGGCGCACAGGCAACTGCCCGTTCTCGAGTGCCAGGTACAGCTGATTGTCAGCCTGAAAAAGCCCTTGTTCGATGTTTACCGGCAGGCCGGCCACAGGCGTTTGTAGATAGCAGTCCTGCAGTAATTGCTTCAGGTCGGGCAGCCCGTCGTACCAGAGCACCGGTGAGTCGATGACCCACTGCCCGTCGGCTTTGCGCTTGAGCGGTTGCTGCAGATAGGCATCTGGCTGGTCAGGGTCAATGGCTCGCCAGCGGTAGCCGTCGAAGCTGACCCGGTAATAGCGGTTGTCGTTGTCCTTGACGAAGTACAGCGATTGCCCACCAAACGCCGAGCTTTGCTCGTAGACACCTTCACCGTAGATACCGTCTATGCGATAGCGCAGGCTGCTGCTGTCCGGTTGTACCTGGAGGCGTGCGGGCAGCGGCAGTGGCGGTGGTTTGGGGATCCCGCGCAGGGATCGGCGTAGCACTCTGGAACCCATGAAACTGGTACCCGCATCGTTGAGGTGGCTAAGCGCCTGATAGGCATGCCGCATCACCCCCTCGACATCCTCTTGCTTGAAGGCCTCGGCGCCGTCCCAGATATCGATTGCCATGCGGCCGATCGACAGCACCAGCAGCGCACGGTTCGGCAACAGCAGGCTGATGAAGTCCAGCAAGCGCCAGCTCAACGCCATGACCGACTCCGCATTCACTTCGCTGGTCGTCATGCTGTCGGCATCGGCCTGGGCGATCAGCGCCCGGGCCTCGGCCATGTAGTAGTCGAAGAAAAGGTCGTCTTTGACCTCGGGCGTGGTCAAATGCGTGCTCAGGCGCCCCTTGTCCAGCAACCGCTGCACCGTGGCGGCAGGCAGCAATGGCAGGCGCTGGGCTACGTATGCTCTCAACGTGGGCTGTTGGCGCAATGTGCGAAGCAGTTCGCGGGTCGTGCGAAAACGGCGCCAGGCCCTGCGGTCTGGGGCATCCGGGGTGTACAGCACGCATGCCGGAGATTTGTAGGGGAGGCTGTTGAGCAGAAGCACGCCCTGCAGGGTATGGCCCATGATGTTCAACTGTCGAACAGTGACCGGGTAGCCGGCAACCGGTGCACGCAAGGCATTGTGTGGTTGGTCCAGCACTGCGCGCACCCAGTTGTAGCCATGTTCGAAAGGGTCTTCGCCAAAGTGTCCGGCGTAGCGCGCCTTGACTGCTTCAGCGTGCATGCGTGCACGGTTGACCCTGCTGTGCGCAGTCAGGCGCCATTTGCCCGCTCTGGAACTGATCAGTTGGGTGTGCAGGTACTTTGCGTAGCTGTCACCCACGTTCAGTTCCCGGACCATGTGCTTGACATACTGCGGCGTGAGCCCGGCGGGCATGGCTTTGCCGTGGGCATGGATCACCCGGGCAGTCAGCCAGTAGTCGGTATCGAACCACGGCAAGTTCTTGAGGGCGATCTCTTCGAGGGTGTTGATTTCCTCGACCATCTCCACCATCTCGTGGCCCACGCGTCGCATGCCTACATAGGTGACATAGGATGAGAGGGCGAAGGGATGCATGATGGCGCCCGTGCGGCGGGCGCGTACGACCACGATCTTGATCTCGCGAGGATCTGTGTCGTACCCCAGGTCATGGCCCAGGCGCTCGCGAAGGCGTGCGTTGGCCCAGGCCAGCAGGCTATTGCGTTGCTTGAAGTCGTCAAGGCTCAGCACTCCCGGGGCTGCAGCCTGCTCGGCGATTGCCACCAGCGTTTGCATGGCCTGCATCATATGGCTCAGGCCTTGCGCAGATGTATTGCGCAGCCAGTTGGGCAGATTCTTCTCAAGCAATTGAGAGTAGCGTGTTTGCAGGATGGGTTTGGCGCCGACTTCGGGCCATAGCGCCAGGGCTTTATGTATTCGGGTGTGCTGGTCGGGTGAGCCGTTGCTCCACAAGCCGATGTCACTCAGGCGTTGGCGTTGGGCTTCTATCACGCTGTCGATCTGGGCCTCCAGCAGGCTGTCGGCGTACCAGTCATAGCGCAGGCGCTGTGACCGGCGAGCGCGGTCTGCCTGCGCGTCAGAGTACAGCTGCAGCAGCGGTCTGCTCTGGAGGGGGGCTTCCAGGCGTTCGCAAAGCTCTAAATGCAGTGCGGCAAGGGAGTCGAAGGCCTCTATGCCTTGTGACAGGCTGCACAGCAAAGCAGCGCCTGCGGCATCCTGAGGCGTGAGCATAGGGCCTTCGGCGGTACCGGCAACGATGATCAGTGTGCCTGGCAGGTAGCTTCGCCAGTTGGGCCGTAGGCCTTCCAGCAGAACGCGGTAGACCTGTGGCCTTTTGGCCAGGGGCATATGCCTGCGCTGGGAGGGTAGTGGCTGTTGCAGGCAGGCCCATAGTTGATCGGCTGAGCGGTAGCCCAAGGTCTCGTCGCCCAGGCGCAGTTCAACCTCGGCCAGCATCAGCGCCTTGCGCAGTGCCAGCAGCTTTTGTCTGGGGGTTTCGCCTTGCTCATCGGCCGTGGTCCAGAAGCTGGCCAGTTCGCCGTGCAGCCAGGTGCGCGTGTCGGGGTTGATGGGGTGTTGACGGTCGAGGGTTGGAAGGCCGTCGAGCAAGTCACCGATTTGTCGGTCGATCTGTTCCAGTTGTTCGAGGGGGCGCATGGGGCGGTTCCTTGGTTGAGGAAAACCCCATGCTTGGCAATACCTGCGGTTGCGGGGTGGTAGCGGGCTAGCGCCCCCGACGCCAGAGCAGCCCGCGCAGGCTCAGCAGGGCCGGCAGGCCCAGGCCGGCCCATGCCAGAACGTCCCAGCCACCGTCGCCGAGCAGTGCGGCGAACAGGCCCAGGAAGCCAAGCAGGGCAATCAACGCTGGCCAGGCGAAGAGGCGTGCAGTGGCTTGAGACCTGTGGCTCATGCGCGTGCCTCCCTGGGTTTGCGCTGCTTGCCCCACCACAGGTAGAGGCCGCTGCCGAGCACGATGATTGTCAGCACGTCCAGTAACGCCCAGAGGATCTGCATCGGTCGCCCGCCGTAATCGCCGAAATGCAGTGGCTGCGACAGGCCCATGGCATCCATGTACCAGGGACGGTTGCCGACGGCAGTCACTTCAAGGGTGCGAGCATCGATCAGTACTGGCGTGAACAGGTGCGAACTCAGGTGGGTGGCACCGTTCATGAACACCGCATAGTGGTGCTCGCTGGAGAAACGCGTGCCAGGAAACGCGATGAAGTCCGGGCGCATGCCCGGCGCGGCCTGTTCGGCAATGTCCAGCAGGCGAGTGGCTGGGGCGCGCTCGACGAGCGGCGGGGCGTCGCGGTAGGGGGCAACCATCGCAGCCAGGCTGTCGTTGCGCCAGGCCGCGATGACCAGGTCGGACAGGGCACTGATTACCCCGGTCACGCTCACCGTCAATGCCCAGGCCAGGGTGACCACGCCGATCAGGTTGTGCAGGTCGAGCCAGCGCAGGCGGCGGGACTTCTTGTCGCGTACGGTGCCGAATTCCAGGCGGCGCATGAACGGCGCATAGAGCACGGTGCCGGAGACAATCGCGACAATGAACAATACGCCCATGAAGGCCAGCAGCAGCTTGCCCGGTAGGCCTGCGAACATGTCCACATGCAGGCGCAGCATCACCATCATGAAACCGCCGTTGGCGGCCGGCATGGCCACCGCCTCGCCGGTGCGTGCATCGAGCATGAAGGTGTGCGACAGGTTGGGGTCGGTGCCGGCGGTGGCGGCGGTAATGGCGACTACGCCGTTGGGCTCGTCTTCATCGTAGCCGAAGTACTGCATGACCTCGCCGGGGCGATGTTGTTCGGCCTTGAGCACCAGTTGCTGCAGGTCGAGGTGCGGTGTGCCTGCCGGCATTTCACGCAGTTCAGGGGCGTCGCCTAGCAGGTGTTCGAGTTCGTGGTGGAAGATCAGCGGCAGGCCGGTGACTGCCAGCAACAGCAGGAACAGGGTACAGACCAGGCTGCTCCAGGTGTGGATCAAGGACCAGCGGCGGATGGTGGGGCTCTTCATCACGGTACCGATTGTTGTCGGTTGGAACCCGGGGCCGCAAGGCGGCCCCAGCTTACTCAGAACTTGTAAGTGGCGCTGGCGACAACGCTGCGCTCATCGCCGTAGTAGCAGTAGTACGCGTCACAAGTAGAGAGGTAGTCCTTGTTCAGCAGGTTGGTGGCGGTGACCGCGACCGACGCGCCCTTCAGGCTGCCGTTCAGGCGACCCAGGTCGTAATGCACCGACCCGTCGAAGACGGTGTAGGCCTTGGCCTTGCCCAGGTAGGTATTGCCTTGGTCACCGTAGGTGTTACCGGTATAACGCGCGCCCAGGCCTATGCCGAAGCCGTCGAGTACGCCTGAGTGCCAGGTGTAGTCGCCCCAGATGGACGCTTGCTGGTTAGGCATCAGTTGCAGGCGGTTACCTTTGAAATCGCCATCCTGCACCTCGGACTTGGCCAGGGTGTAGGCGGCAATCACCTTCAGGTTGTCGGTCACATCGGAAACCGCTTCCAGCTCAAGGCCGCGGACTTTCACTTCACCGGTCTGGCTGGTGATGGTCACACCACCGACCGTGTTGGTGACCGAGACGTTTTTCTGAGTCAGGTCGTACACGGCTGCCGACAACAGGGTGTTGGACCCCGGCGGCTGATACTTCACGCCCAGCTCCCACTGTTTGCCTTCGGTGGGCTTGAACGAGTCCGAGGCCGACACACTGGCATTGCTGGACGGCTGGAACGACTCGGCATAGGACAGGTACGGCACGAAGCCTGAGTCGAACACGTAGCTGATGGCTGCGTTGCCGCTGAACTTCTTGTCCCGCTGGGTATTGGTGGCATCGCCCTGGTTGAAGAACTTGGTGCCGGTGTGCACCCAGTCTTCACGACCGCCCAGGGTCAGGCGCCAGTTACCAAGCGCCATCTGGTCCTGCACATACAGGCCGGTCTGACGGGTTTTCTGGTTGTAGTCGTAAAACGCGGTCGAGCGATCCGGGCGAGTGATCGGCAGCCCGTAGACCGGGTTGTTGACGTTGCTGTCCGGCACGGTGAAGTCGAAGATCGACAGGTAGTTGGTGTTGATGCGCTGGTGGTCCAGGCCGATCAACAGCGTGTGGTTGATGTCCCCGGTAGCGAAGTCCGCCTGGAAGTTGTTGTCCACTGCGAACTGGCTGATGTCTTCATCGGTGTTGGTGGACATGCGGCTGACAGTGCCATCGTCTTTGACCGGGCCGCCGGGCTCGTAGTAACTGCCAGGGGTGATGGTCTGGAACGACAGGTCTGACTTGGTGTAGCGCAGGTTCTGGCGGAACTGCCAGACGTCGTTGATGCGGTGTTCGAAGGCGTAACCCAGCGCGTAGTAAGTACGGTCGTAGAACTCGTAATCCGGGTCACCCAGGTTCTTGTGGTGCGAGATCTTGCCGAACGGCATGTCGATCTTGGTGCCCTGGATGGGCCGGAATTGGCTGGTGGCACCGGTATCGTCACGGGTGAACTGGGTCAGGAAGGTCAGCGTCGTGTCTTCGTCAATGTTCCAGGTCAGGCTTGGGGCAATGTTGTAGCGCTTGTTGTCGATGTGGTCGATCTGGGTGCCACTGTCACGGATAACGCCACTGACGCCATAGAGAAAGCGACCTTCATCGTCGATCTTGCCGGTGCTGGCGAAGTTGATCTGGCGATGGTTGTCGCTGCCGTATTGAAGCTCGATTTCGTGAGCGCTTTCCGCTTGCGGACGGCGGCTGACCATGTCCAGCAGGCCGCCAGGTGGGGTCTGGCCGTAGATCGAAGAGGCCGGGCCGCGCAGCAGGGCGAGGCGGTCGAGGTTCCAGGTTTCGGCTTTCGGGTTGGCATACACCCCGCGTGGCAGCGGCAGCCCATCCAGAAATTGCGTTGGCTCGAAGCCGCGCACGCGCATCCAGTCATACCGCGTATCGCTGCCGAAGCTGGCGGAGACGATACCTGGCATATAGCGCACTGCATCATCCAGGCTGTGTACACCGCGGTCTTTCATTTGCTCGCGGGTGGCCACAGAGATGGAGCGGGGGACCTCCACAAGTGCCGTGTCAGTCTTGGTGCCAGCAGCAGTGCGCTTGGCCACGTAGCCTTCAACCGGGCCCCAGGCGCTTTCGCTGGCGCTGGTGGCATTCACGGTGGTTTCCGGCAAGGCCAGTGTGCCATCCGGCACGGCCACCAGGCTGTAGCTGCCCGCACTGCTCTGCTGCAACTGCAGGCCGGTACCGCTCAGGGCGGCTTGCAGGGCGCCCAGGCCGTCGTATTGGCCACTTACCGGGGTCGAGGTGCGTCCGCTGACCAGTGCCGGGTCGATGGCCAAGGCAATGCCGGCCTGGCTGGCGATCTGGTTGAGGGTGGTGGCCAGTGGCGCGCTGGGCAGGTTGTAGGCGCGCGACATGGATTGCTCGGCGGCGAACAAGGCAGGGCTGGTCAGCGGGGCAGCCAGGCCGATGGCCAGGGCCATCAGGCTGGGGCGCAGAATATGATCAACGGCACGGGGCATGCGGCGGTTCCTCGACGGGTAAGTGCTTGCTGCTTCCTTGCCGAGCGAGATCTGAAAAGTGACAGGGTGAATCTGAAAAATATTGAGAATTATTTAAAAGGGGGTTTGCCAGCACCGGCCTCTTCGCGGGTGAACCCGCTCCTACGACGACCCCGATGTGTGCCCACTAGGAGCGGGTTTACCCGCGAATACGGTGGTGGCGGCAACGGTGAACGGCGGGTGGAAATTTGGCCAGCAGGCCCGGCCTATTTGGACGTGACGTTCACCCACCACTGCGTATGCCGCTCGATCTTCACCGGCAACGCCGGCACCAGCGAGGCCAGCGCCAGGTCGGTGTTGGTCAGCGGGAAGCTGCCGGTCACACGCAGGTCGGCGACCTTGGCATCCACCCCGAGGTAGCCGCTGCGGTACTGGCCCAGTGTGGCGAGCAGGTCGCCCAGGCGTACGTTGTCGACCACCAGCATGCCGCGGGTCCAGGCATCGGCACCGGCAGGCACCGTGCCAACCTCGCCGATGCCGTCGGCGTTCATCAACACCTGCTGGCCTTCGCGCAGCACCTGTTCGTCGCCGCTGTTATGCGGCATGGCGGCGACCGAGGCTTGTAGCACTTCCAGGCGCGTACCGTCGGCTTCGCGGCGCACCAGGAAGCGCGTGCCCAGTGGCCGCAAGCGACCGTCCTCAGTGCGTACCAGCAGCGGGCGCGAGTCCTGGTGGCCGGTTTCGACCGAGATTTCGCCTTGGTGCAGCACGATCACCCGTTGCGCGCCGGCGTAGTCGATGTCTACGGCGGTGTGGGTGTTCAGGCTCAGCAGTGTGCCGTCTTCCAGGCGCAAGGTACGCAACTCTCCCGTGGCGGTGCGCTGGTCAGCCAGCCAGTAGCTGGGTGCCAGCGACGGGGCGCCGCCCCATGCCAGCAGCGCGCCGAGCAGAAACGTGCCAGCCAGCCCGCCGCCAACCTTGCCAATGCGTCGCCGCAGGCTGGCGCGTGATTGCAGCAGCGCCTGGCGTGCCGGGCCAGCCGCCGCGCTAACGCGTTGGTCCATGGCGCCGAGCTGGCGCCAGGCACGTGCGTGCTCTTCGCTGGCGGCATGCCAGCGCATGAATTCATTGCGCTCATCAGGCGTGCTGCTGCTGTCGCCGAGGCTGAGTTTCCAGGCAATCGCGGCTTCCAGGACCCGGGACGAAACCGGGACGTTGCTCACGTCGGCTCCCCATACAGGGCTACATAGCACTGGCGCATCCCTTGGGCGATGTACTGGCGCACCCGCGACACCGAAACGCCAAGGCGCTCGGCAATCTCGGCATGGCCCATGCCGTCCAGGCGGCTGTGCAGAAACGCCGCGCGAGCCTTGCTCGACAGCTTGCCGAGCAGGCGGTCGATGGCTTTGAGGTCTTCAAGGATCAGGTGCTGCATTTCTGGCGACGGCTGTTCGGCTTCAGGGATCAATGCCAGCTCGGCCAGGTAGGCTTGTTCCAGCGCGGTGCGACGGAAGTGGTCGAACATCAGCCCCTTGGCCACGGCGGCCAGAAACGCGCGGGGTTCGCGGGGTGTCTCCAGTTGCTCACGACCAAGCAGGCGCACGAAGGTGTCCTGGCTCAGGTCTTCGGCACGTTGGCGGCAGGCCATGCTGCGTTGCAGCCAGGCGAGCAGCCAGCCGCGGTGGTCGCGGTACAGCGCACCGACCAGATCGGCGTGTGGGCTTTGTGCAGAAGACAAGCAGCGTCCCCCTGGAACGAATGCATTAACTAACGATAATTATTCTCGATTGTTGCAGAGGGGAGGGGGTGGGTGCAATGGACGCTTATCGGATTGCCATCATGGGGCTTGGTTTGAGTTATGTGGCGCCGGTGAGATCAAGCTTGCTCGCGATACGCCGCGCGGGCGGCGCTCAATCTCACCGGCGCTGCAAATCCCACGCCTTACAAACCATGACTCTGCATCTTGCGCCGTCGCCACCCGCGCAACCGTTGCTCCAGCTGCAGCGGGCTGTCCAGCTGCTGGCGCCGGGCCTGGCTGAACAGGATCAGCGCCAGTTCTGCAGTCACCTGGGCATCGGCACTGGCATGATGGCGTTCTTCAACCTGCAAGCCAAACCGTGCCACCCAGTCATCCAGCCCGGCCTCGCGCAGTACCGTGTCTGGGTTGAGCATCGGTGCCAGTTCGGCAACGTCTAGGAACATTGACTGCAAGCGATGCCCAAGGGTCTCTTTCAGCGCACGGGCCAGCATGCGCTGGTCGAATGGCGCGTGAAACGCCAGCACCGGGCTGTTGCCAATGAAATCGAGTAAATCCAGCAAGGCCTCGGCCGGGTCGCAACCGGCAGCCAATGCGCTGGGGCCCAAGCCGTGGATCAGTACGCTGGCGTTGGTCTTCTGCAAAGGCCGGTGCAGTGTGCGTTCGAACTGCTGGGCAAAGTCGATGGCACCGTCTTCGATGGCCACCGCCCCAATCGACAGTACCTGATCACGGTTGGGGTTGAGCCCACTGGTTTCCAGGTCCAGCACCACCCAGCGCTGCTCACGCAGGGTACATACCCCCAGCGGCACGGGCTTGGGCAACCGGGCCAGGCGCTGGCGCTTGGCGTGGTCCAGCTCGGGCGCGCTGGGGCGTAGCCAGGCGAACAGGCTCATAGCTGATACCGCAAGGCCAGGCTGCTTTGCAGGCGCTGAGCCTGGCGCAGCGACTCGCGCAGGATGCGCCGGTCCAGGTGGTTGAGGCTGTCCGGGTCGAGCCGGTTGGAGTAAGGCAGGTTGTCGCGAATCTGGCGTTGGTGCTGCTGCATGCGGGTTTGCTGGATGAAGTGGTAGGCCTCTTCATAGGCGGCGCCGTCCAACGGCTCGATCACGCCCTTGGCCACCAGTTGGCGTAGGCGCTCCAGGGTATTGCAGGCTGCTATGCCATTGGCCAGGGCCAGCAAACGGGCACCATCCACGAAGGGCGTCAGGCCCTGGACCTTGAGGTCGAGGGTCGCCGCCTTGTCGTTGCCCTGGCGTGTCAGCACGAACTCGCGCAACCGGCCCACCGGCGGGCGTTGGCGCAGGGCGTTGTCAGCCATCATGCGCTGGAAGATGCGGTTGTCGGCTACCTGTGCCAGCAGGCCCTGGCGCAGTTGCTCGCAGCCTTGCTCGTCGCCCCACACCACACGCAGGTCGAAGTAGATGCTCGAGCCCAGCAGGTTCTCCGGGCTGGCTTCGCGGACAAACCCGGCAAAGCGCCGCGCCCACTCGCTGCGCGACAGGCACAGTTCGGGGTTGCCGGCCATGACGTTACCCGTGCACAGGGTGAAACCGCACTGGGCCAGGCATTGGTTGATGTATTGCGCCAGCGGCAGCAGGCGAGCGCGGATGGCGTCGGCCTCGGCGCTGTCGACTGCTTCGAAGAGGATGCCGTTGTCCTGGTCGGTGTGCAGGGTTTGCTCACGTCGCCCTTCGCTGCCAAAGCACAGCCAGCTGAACGGCACGCCCGGGTCGCCACGTTCGGCCAGGGCCAGTTCGATGACCCGGCACACGGTATGGTCGTTGAGCAAGGTAATGATCTGGGTGATCTGCGTCGACGATGCGCCATGGGCCAGCATGCGTTCTACAAGCTGGCTGATTTCGCCGCGCAGCGAAACCAGCGTATCCAGGCGTGGCGCATGGCGTATGGTGCGCGCCAGGTGAACCAGATCGACCCGTTGCAGGGAGAACAGGTCGCGCTCGGAAACCACGCCGCACAGGCGTCCGTTTTCCACCAGGCAGACATGGGCAATATGCCGCTCGGTCATGGCCATGGCGGCATCGAAGGCGCTGGCCTGGGGTGGGAGGTAGAACGGTTTGGCGGTCATGTGCCGGTCGATGGCGGCGCCCAGGTCGGCATCTACTGTCGCCACCACCTGGCGCAGGTCGCGCAAGGTGAAGATACCGATGGGGTAGCGCTGCGGGTCGACCACCACGATGCTGCCCACCTGTTGCTCGTGCATCAGCCGCACGGCTTCGCGCAGGGGCGTATGGGCGCTGCACACCACCGGGTGACGCATGGCCAGTTCACCCAGGGGGGTGTTCAGCGAGTATTGGGTGCCGAGGGTTTCCACAGCGCGCTGGCGTACTTGCTGATTGACCTGATCAAGCAGGCTGCTGACACCGCGCAGGGCAAAATCCCGAAACACTTCAGACATCGAGAACACGCGGATGAATGCGGCCTTGTTCAGTTGCAGGCAGAAGGTGTCTTCCCCGGCCAGGTGCTCGGTGCGGGTTGCCCGCTCACCCAGCAGGGCTGCCAGCGGGAAGCACTCCCCGCTGGTGATCTCGAACGTGGTTTCGACACCCGGTTTGGCCAGGTGCTGGCGCTCGCCAACCACGCGGCCTTGCTTGACGATGTAGAAGTGCTCGACCGGCCCGTCGGCAGGTTTGACGATGCTTTCACCGCAGGCGTAGAAGCGCAGCTGGCACTGCTCGACCAAGAAGGCCAGGTGGCTGTGCTCCATCTGATTGAACGGCGGAAAGCGCTGCAGGAACTGCAATGTGCCTTGGATGTTTTGCAGTACCGCTGTCTTGCCCGCCTGGCTGTAGGCGTCCTTTTTGCTCATGAAACTGACCGTATCGCTATGCCGAACTATATATATCTATATATAGGTACCGGCCATGTTGTTCTCTGCCTCCATGGTCGGCTTGCGGCGGGGTGGTGCCCATTGGACGTAAGTCTATGAGCGCCCTTGTCAAAGACCCGACGAAAGGCGAAACGGGTTACGCAAGTAATGCGGTCCTAATGCTGAAGCGGAATTATTTTGACGAGACAAGCATGCCCGAGCACACCGACATCCTGAGCGACGCCGAGCGCGAGGCCTTGGCCGTGATAAACCAAAGTGCGCCTGTGGAAGCCAGACCGTTGGTGCTGGTGGTGGATGACAACGCGGTGAACCGCGAGGCGCTGATCCTGTACCTGAAAAGCCGGGGCATTGATGCGGTGGGGGCGGATGGGGCCGAGGAAGCCAGGTTGTACCTGCACTACCAGAAGCGTATCGGGTTGATGATTACCGATTTGCGCATGCAGCCTGAAAGTGGACTGGACTTGATCAGGACAATTCGCGCGTCGGAGCGGGCGGCGTTGTCGATCATTGTGGTGTCGGGTGACACCGATGTGGAAGAAGCAGTGGATGTGATGCACCTGGGGGTGGTGGACTTCCTGCTCAAACCGGTGGATTTGGGCAAGCTGTTGGAGCTGGTGAGGAAAGAACTGAAAATGGGTTGATGCGCCAGGGGGCCGCAAAACGGCACCCTGGCGCAGATGTTACTTACAACCCGTTACGCGCCTTGAACTCGCGGCGACGGCGGTGCAGTACCGGTTCGGTATAACCGTTCGGTTGCTTGCCACCTTCCACCACCAGTTCCACAGCCGCCTGGAACGCCACGTTGTCGTCGAAGTTCGGCGCCATCGGGCGGTACAGGGCGTCGCCAGCGTTCTGCTGATCGACCACCACGGCCATGCGCTTGAGGCTTTCCAGCACCTGCTCCTGGCTGACCACGCCGTGGCGCAGCCAGTTGGCCAGCAGCTGGGCAGAGATGCGCAGGGTGGCACGGTCTTCCATCAGGCCGACGTTGTTGATGTCCGGCACCTTCGAGCAACCTACGCCCTGGTCGATCCAACGCACCACGTAGCCGAGAATGCCCTGGGCGTTGTTGTCCAGCTCGTTGCGGATCTCTTCGGCCGACCAGTTGGTGTCGGCAGCCAGCGGAATGGCCAGAATGTCGTCCACCGACGCCGGGGTACGTGAAGCCAGTTCACGCTGGCGCGCCTGTACGTCCACCTTGTGGTAGTGCAGGGCGTGCAGGGTGGCGGCAGTTGGCGACGGTACCCAGGCGGTGTTGGCACCGGCCAGCGGGTGGGCGATCTTCTGCTCGAGCATGGCGGCCATCAGGTCAGGCATGGCCCACATGCCTTTGCCGATCTGCGCACGGCCTTGCAGGCCGGTGGCCAGGCCAACGTCGACGTTGTTGTTTTCGTAGGCGCCGATCCACTTCTCGTTCTTCATGGCACCTTTGCGCACCACGGCGCCGGCTTCCATCGAGGTGTGGATTTCATCGCCAGTGCGGTCAAGGAAGCCGGTGTTGATGAACGCCACGCGCTCGGCGGCTGCCTTGATGCAGGATTTGAGGTTGACCGTGGTACGGCGTTCCTCGTCCATGATGCCGACCTTGACGGTGTTGCGCGGCATGCCCAGCAGGTCTTCGACCTGGCTGAAGATCTCAGCGGCGAAGGCCACTTCCTCAGGGCCGTGCATCTTCGGCTTGACGATGTACACGCTGCCGCTGCGGGTATTCTTGCGGCTGGTGTTGCCGTTGAGGTTGTGCAGGGCGATCAGGTTGGTGAACAGCCCGTCCTGGATACCTTCGGGGATTTCGTTGCCTTGGGCATCGAGGATCGCCGGGTTGGTCATCAGGTGGCCAACGTTGCGCACGAACAGCAACGAACGACCGTGCAGGGTCACGCTGCCGCCGTTAGGCGCCGCGTACTCGCGGTCCGGGTTCATGGTGCGGGTGAAGGTTTTGCCACCCTTGCTCACGCTTTCGGCCAGGTCGCCTTTCATCAAGCCCAGCCAGTTGCGGTAGACGATGACTTTGTCGTCAGCGTCTACGGCTGCAACCGAGTCTTCGCAGTCCATGATGGTGGTCAGTGCCGACTCCATCAGGATGTCTTTGACGCCAGCGGCGTCGGTGCTGCCGACGGGGGTGCTGGCATCGACCTGGATTTCGAAGTGCAGGCCGTTGTGCTTGAGCAGCACGGCAGTCGGCGCGGCGGCGTCGCCGTGGAAGCCGATCAGTTGCGCATCGTCGCGCAGGCCGCTGTTGCTGCCGCCTTTCAAGGCAACAACCAGCTTGCCGCCTTCGATGCGGTAGCCCGTGGAGTCAACGTGCGAGCCGGCGGCCAGTGGCGCGGCTTCGTCAAGGAAGGCGCGGGCGAAGGCGATGACCTTGTCGCCGCGTACCTTGTTGTAACCCTGGCCTTTTTCGGCGCCGCCTTCATCGCTGATGGCGTCGGTGCCGTAAAGGGCGTCGTACAGCGAACCCCAGCGGGCGTTGGCGGCGTTCAGGGCGAAGCGGGCGTTCATCACCGGAACGACCAGTTGTGGGCCGGCCATGTGGGCGATTTCTTCGTCCACGTTCTGGGTGGTGGCCTGGAAATCGTCGGCTTGTGGCAGCAGGTAGCCGATTTCCTGGAGGAATGCTTTGTAGGCTGCGGCGTCGTGGGCCTGGCCTTTGCGTGCCTGGTGCCAGGCGTCGATCTTGGCTTGCAGCTCGTCGCGCTTGGCGAGCAGGGCTTTGTTCTTTGGAGCGAGGTCATTGATGATCTTCTCTGCACCCGCCCAGAACTGCTCGGCGACGATGCCGGTCCCGGGGATGGCTTCGTTGTTCACGAAGTCGTACAGGACCTTGGCGACCTGAAGGCCACCGACTTGAACGTATCCAGTCATTGCTTGCCTCACTCTGCTCAGCTATTTCGCTCTTCTGTATTAAGCCTGTAGCGCTTCTCTAAACACGGCACCAGTGCATGCCACCGGTTATGCTCGGGGGCGGCTGGGTGCGGCCTACCAGACAGGCTGGTGGGCAGTGTGCGTATTTTCACAGGCGCCTTGGCAGACATCCAAACGACGTTTTGTAGTCCGCGCCACGGGATACTACATGAAGCAGTAGGCGGGGCAAAATCAGACTAAAAGCGCCGTTATGCGACCCGTTGGTCGCGTATGGTCACGCTGGGAGTGGGTATGTTCGCAAAAAACAGGTGGATTGTTCCAGATAAATCTTGAAACAGTACACGATTGGCTGTGCAGATTGCCCTGCGGCAGGTTGCCGCGCCTTGCCTATACTGACTCGATCCCCCGATTTTCTGCCGCCCGGCGCGGTCCGACACGAGGAAGGGCTTGTGGATCATCTTGTACTGACTGTAATTGCCCCTGACAAGGCCGGCCAGGTCGAACGTATTGCCCAGTGCATCGCCGACCACAGTGGTAACTGGCTGGAAAGCCGCATGTCGCGTATGGCCGGGCAGTTTGCTGGCATTCTGCGGGTGGCGGTGCCGGCAGAGAATTACGCCGAGCTTGTGGCCTCGCTGCAGGGGCTGGCCAGGTATGACATTCGCGTGCTGATTGCCGAGAGCGGGATCGAGCCGTCGTGCACCTGGAAGCCAATTGCCATGGAGCTGGTGGGTAACGACCGGCCGGGGATCGTGCGGGACATTACCCGCTTGCTGGCCGAGTTGCAGGTAAACGTCGAGCGGTTTTCCACAGACGTGCAGCCGGCGCCGATGAGCAGTGAGCCGTTGTTCCACGCCGACGCATTGCTGGCGTTGCCGTTGACCTTGCCGCTGGAAGAACTGCAGCAGCGGCTGGAGAGCCTGGCGGATGACTTGATGGTGGAGTTGAAGCTGCGGGCAGAGGATTGATCAGCAATTGCCGGGGCCGCTTTGCGGCCCTATCGCGACACAAGCCCGCTCCCACATGGTCCTGCGTACACCGGACAAATGTGGGGCGGCCTTGTGTTGCGAAGCGGCCATCTGCGGTTATCCCGATATCACGGGGAAGGCCCTGTGGATAACCTGGGGGTGTACCTCTCCAGCCCAGGTATCACGTGCCTTGTACTGTTTTGCTCAAAAAATGCTCAATTATCAGCAGCTTGTGCACAAAGCGCGGGGACGAGGGTGTGGATAACCTATGGAGATGTCTCTGCAGGCCAGGCGCTACATGGCCTGCAGATCTTTGATCGTTTTCTGATCAGCTACGTTTGCGCAAGTTCAGCCATGCATCGACGCTGTAAATCGCCAAACCTGCCCAGATGAACATGAAGGCCGCCAGGGTGCTCGACGACAAATGCTCATCGAACAGCACTACAGCCTGCAACAGCACCAAGGTCGGTGCCAGGTACTGCAGGAAGCCCAGCGTGGTGTACGGCAGGTGCCGTGCGGCGGCGTTGAAGCATACCAGCGGCACCAGCGTCACCGGCCCGGCCGCCATCAGCCACAGCGCCTCGCTGCTGGTATAGAACGCGCCCTGGGCACTCATCGCGGCCGGGTGCAGCAGCAGCCAGCCAAGGGCCAGCGGCACCAGCATCCAGGTTTCCACCACCAGGCCGGGCAGTGCCGCCACCGGCGCCTGCTTACGGATCAGCCCATAGAAGCCGAAGCTCAACGCCAGCACCAGTGACACCCACGGCAGGCTGCCCACTTGCCACACCTGCTGCGCCACACCCACGGCAGCCATGCCCACCGCCAGCCATTGCAGGCGGCGCAGGCGCTCGCCAAGAATCAGCATGCCCAGCAGTACGTTGATCAGCGGGTTGATGTAATAGCCCAGGCTGGCCTCGAGCATACGGCCGTTGTTCACCGACCACACGTAGGTCAGCCAGTTACCGGCGATCAGTGCCCCGCTCAGTGCCAGGATGCCCAGCCGGCGCGGGTTGTTGCGCAGTTCCCGCCACCAGCCGGGGTGTTTCCACACCAGTAGCAGCAGCGAGCCGAACAGTGCTGACCAGAGCACCCGGTGGACAATGATTTCCACCGCCGGGACGCTCTGGATTGCCTTGAAGTAGAGGGGGAAAAGGCCCCAGATGATGTAGGCGCTCAAGCCCAGTATGTACCCGCGACGCGGGTTTGCGGCGTGCATACAGAATCCTTGCTTAGGTTGCTAAATAAAGCGACGCCTATTGTAGACAGAGGCGGGCGTGCTTCTAGAACAATTTCAGCGGTGCTTCATCCAGCGCCGCCATCTGTTCGCGCAAGGCGAGAATCTGGTCGCCCCAGTAGCGTGGCTGGCCAAACCAAGGGAAGCTGGGCGGGAACGCGGGGTCGTCCCAGCGCCTTGCCAGCCAGGCGCTATAGTGCAGCTGGCGCAGGGCGCGCAGGGGCTCGATCAGGGCCAGTTCGCGCGGGTCGAAGTCGTGGAACTCGTTGTAGCCGTCGATCAGCTCGGCCAGTTGCCCCAGGCGCTCCTCGCGGTTGCCGGCCAGCATCATCCACAGGTCTTGCACCGCAGGGCCCATGCGGCAATCGTCGAGGTCGACCACGTGGTACACCTCGTCACGGTGCATCAGGTTGCCCGGGTGCAGGTCGCCGTGCAGGCGGATGAGCTGGTGTGGTGTGCGAGCGTAGATGTCCTCCACCCGCTTGAGCAGATCGCGGGCCACGGACTCGAACGCCGGCAGCAGTTCACGCGGGACAAAATTACCCTCCAGCAAGGTGTTCAGCGAGGCGTGGCCAAAGTTGTCCACAGCCAGTGCCTCGCGGTGCTTGAACGGTTTGCTGGCGCCCACGGCATGCAGGCGGCCAAGTAACTGACCCAGGCGATACAACTGGTCGAGGTTGCCAGGCTCGGGGGCGTGGCCGCCGCGACGGGGGAACAGCGTGAAGCGGAAGCCCTTGTGTTCGAACAAGGTGCGGTCATCGTGCTGCAGGGGCGCAACCACCGGGACTTCACAGTCGGCGAGTTCGGCCGTGAAGGCGTGTTCTTCAAGGATGGCTGCATCGCTCCAGCGGCCTGGGCGGTAGAACTTGGCAATCAGCGGCTGCGCGTCTTCGATGCCCACCTGGTACACGCGGTTCTCGTAGCTGTTCAGCGCCAGCACCCGCGCATCGCTGAGAAAGCCCAGGCTTTCCACTGCGTCCAGGACCAGGTCGGGGGTGAGGGTGTCGAAGGGGTGGGACATGGTGGCTCCGGAGGGTAAGCGGCGTGGGGACATGGTACCGCTTTATACCGGTGTCGGCCCCTTCGCGGGCGTGCCCGCACATTACGGCCCAGATGCATCGGGTGGTGCGGTCCCTGTGGGAGCGGGCAAGCCCGCGAACCGCGCACCGCGCGGCCAGACTATGCGGGAACCCCGATCAACACATAAGACGGGTGAAACTGTACCCGCACCACACTGCCATCCACGACATGCTGGGCAGCCAACCAGTGCGCATCAGCCATTGCACACAGGGTCTGCCCGTTGCCTAACGCCAGCCTGACTTCACTGGGCCCATCGACCTCTGCCAGCACTTCCTCCACCTTCGTGCAAAGGCAATTGCTCCCCGCTTCGGCCTCTTCCCCCTCCGCCAACAAGCGCACCCACCCGGCCTTGAGCAGCGCCACCACCGTTGTTCCCACTGTCAGCTCCAGGCGCGCAGTGCTGTCGTGGGTGATCAGCGCATCGATCTCCAACCCGCCGCTCAATGCCAGGCTGACGCGGTCATACCGGCCTTCAGGGCGCAGGCCGCTGACCTGGCCCTGCAACTGGTTGCGCGCACTGGTGCGCAGCATCAGGCGCCCGAGCAGGTCGAGGTCGCTGGATTCTTCGGCGGCCTCAAGGATTTGTGCCTGCAGGGCCTGCAGCCGTTGGTACAGGCGCAACACCCGCTCGCCTTCCGGCGACAAGTGCGCACCGCCACCGCCGCGGCCACCGGTGCTGCGCTTGACCAAGGGCTGGCTGGCCAGGTTGTTGAGCTCGTCGATGGCATCCCAGGCCGCCTTGTAGCTGATACCTGCGGCCTTGGCGGCGCGGGTGATCGAGCCTTGTTCGGCAATGTGCTGCAGCAGCGCGATGCGCTGTGGGCGGCGGGCGATGTGCTGGGTGAGAAGGGCGGGTAGGGACATGGGTATTCCGTATACAAGGGTGCTTTACAAAGGGCAGGTCGCGCCTGGTCATACATACCCCGGTTTGGGCGTACGTGCCAGGCAATACACATCCACCCGCCGCGCACCTGCCTTGCGCAGTGCCTGGGCGATAGCCTGCGCAGTGGCACCGGTGGTCAACACATCATCGACGATGGCGACATGCTTGCCTTCCAGTTTGCCCATGACCGCGAACGCCTGGCGCAAATTGCGCTGCCGTGCCTTGGCGCCCAGATGTTGCTGTGCCGGTGTCTCGCGGGTGCGGACCAGCAAACGCTCGTTGCAGGTTACGCCGACGTGCGATGACAACCACCGCCCAAGCATCCCCGCCTGGTTGAACCCCCGCTCGCGCAGTCGACGCCTGGCCAAAGGCACAGGCAACAGCAGGTCAGGGCGAGGCAACCCTTCGGCATAGCGATACAGCAGCCCGTGCCCCAGCAGCTCAGCCATCAGGCGCCCCAAAGGCCATTGGCGATTGTGCTTGAAACGGCTGATCAACGTGTCCACCGGAAAGCCGAAATGCCACAGGGCAATGACCTGATCGAAGGCCGGCAAGCAGCGGCCACACGGGGCGCAGGTCAAGCCGGCCATGGGCAAGGGCAGGGCGCAATGCCGGCACTGATCACCCAGCCAGGGCAGCGCCTGTTCGCAGGTGATGCACAGCGGGTAATGCTGCTCGGCAGGCTCATCACATAACAAGCATTTCTGATTAATAAGTGACCACTTGTAAACCAGTCGCTTCCAGTGCAGTTGACAGTTCATAGGCCTTCCATGACTATGCGAGCTATCCGTGATGCGCTGGCGGGCTTTCCTGTCCCGGCGCCAGCTACAGCCTAAACAAGGAAACGCCGATGAGCGCCAGCACAACTGCAACAACACGTCACGACTGGTCCCTGGCCGAGGTCAAGGCGCTGTTCCAGCAACCGTTCAATGACTTGCTGTTCCAGGCGCAGACCGTGCACCGCGCGCATTTCAACCCCAACCGCGTGCAGGTTTCGACCTTGCTGTCGATCAAGACCGGCGCCTGCCCGGAAGATTGCAAATATTGTCCGCAGTCCGGCCACTACAACACCGGGCTGGAGAAACAGAAGCTGATGGAAGTGCAGAAGGTGCTGGAAGAAGCTGCCCGCGCCAAAGCCATCGGTTCTACCCGTTTCTGCATGGGGGCGGCGTGGAAGCACCCGTCGGCCAAAGACATGCCCTACGTGCTGGAGATGGTCAAAGGCGTCAAGGCCATGGGCCTGGAAACCTGCATGACCCTCGGCAAACTCGATCAGGAGCAGACCAAGGCCCTGGCCCACGCGGGTCTGGACTACTACAACCACAACCTCGACACCTCGCCGGAGTTCTACGGCAGCATCATCACCACACGTACCTACAGCGAGCGCCTGCAGACCCTGGCCTACGTGCGCGATGCCGGGATGAAAATCTGCTCTGGTGGCATTCTGGGCATGGGTGAATCGCTGGATGACCGCGCCGGCCTGCTGATCCAGCTGGCCAACCTGCCGGAACACCCGGAGTCGGTGCCGATCAACATGCTGGTCAAGGTGGCCGGCACGCCGCTGGCTGAGGAAGAGGACGTCGACCCGTTCGACTTTATCCGTATGCTGGCCGTGGCCCGTATCCTCATGCCCAAGTCTCACGTGCGCCTGTCCGCCGGCCGCGAGCAGATGAACGAGCAGATGCAGGCCCTGGCCTTCATGGCGGGCGCCAACTCGATCTTCTACGGCGAAAAGCTGCTGACCACTGCCAACCCCCAGGCCGACAAGGACATGCAGCTGTTCGCACGCCTGGGCATCAAGCCCGAAGCGCGTGAAGAGCACGCCGACGAAGTGCACCAGGCAGCCATCGAGCAAGCGCTGGTCGAGCAGCGCAGCAGCGAGATGTTCTACGACGCCGCGACAGCCTGATATGGCTTTCGACCTGGCAGCGCGCCTGGCCGAACGGCGCGCCGCAGACCTGTATCGGCAGCGGCCATTGCTGGAAAGCCCGCAAGGGCCGGAAGTCGTGGTCGACGGCCAGCGGTTGCTGGCCTTCTGCAGCAATGACTACCTGGGCCTGGCCAACCACCCCGAGGTGATCGCCGCCTGGCAGGCCGGCGCCGAGCGCTGGGGTGTGGGGGGTGGTGCCTCGCACTTGGTGGTTGGCCACAGCACTCCGCACCATCAGGTTGAAGAGGCACTGGCTGAACTGACCGGCCGCCCGCGCGCACTGTTGTTCTCCACCGGCTATATGGCCAATCTGGGCGCCATCACGGCGCTGGTAGGGCAGGGCGACACGGTACTGCAAGACCGCCTCAACCATGCTTCGCTGCTGGATGGCGGGCTGCTCAGTGGCGCCCGCTTCAACCGCTACCTGCACAACGACCCGGCCAGCCTGGCCAGCCGCCTGGACAAGGCGGTCGGCAATACCCTGGTGGTGACCGATGGCGTATTCAGCATGGACGGTGACCTGGCCGACCTACCGGCGCTGGCTGATGTCGCCCGTGCCCGCGGAGCCTGGTTGATGGTTGACGATGCCCATGGCCTGGGTACCTTGGGCGCACAGGGCGGCGGCATCGTCGAGCACTTTGGCCTGGGCGTGGATGACGTACCGGTGCTGATCGGCACGCTGGGCAAGGCTTGCGGCACTGCGGGCGCCTTTGTTGCTGGCAGCGAAGCGCTGATCGAGGCGCTGGTACAGTTCGCCCGCCCCTACATCTACACCACCAGCCAGCCACCGGCGCTGGCCTGCGCCACACTCAAGAGCCTGGAGCTGCTGCGCCGCGAAACCTGGCGTCGTGAGCACCTGGCAGCCTTGATTCGCCAGTTCCGAGAAGGCGCGCAGCAGATGGGGCTGCAGTTGATGGACAGCCCGACGCCGATCCAGCCCATCGTCATCGGCGACAGTGCGCAGGCGTTGCGCCTGTCACGCCTGCTGCGTGAGCGCGGCTTGCTGGTGACGGCCATCCGCCCACCCACCGTGCCGGCTGGCAGCGCACGCCTGCGGGTAACCCTGAGCGCCGCACACAGCGAGGCGCAGGTGCAGCTATTGTTGAATGCATTGGCCGAGTGTTATCCACAGTTGGAGAACGCCGATGCGTAATCGACTTGTTCTATTGCCCGGCTGGGGCTTGGGAACTGCTGCGCTGGAGCCGCTGGCCGCTAGCCTGCGTGCTCAGGACGCCCGCCTGCAGGTAGAGCTGATGCCCCTGCCAGAACTGGCCCACAGCGATGTGCAGGCCTGGATCGACCATCTGGACCGCAAGCTGCCCAGCAATGTCTGGCTGGGTGGCTGGTCACTGGGTGGCATGTTGGCCAGCGCGCTGGCGCACAAGCGTGGCGACCACTGCTGCGGGCTGCTGACCTTGGCCAGCAACCCCAGCTTCCTGGCCCGGCCAGATTGGCCCCATGGCATGGCCGAAGATACCTTCGGCACCTTCCTCGACGGCTGCCGCAACCATACCCAGGTCACCCTCAAGCGCTTCCGTACCTTGTGCAGTGACGGCGCCCTGCAGCCGCGCACCTTGTTGCGTCAGCTGGGTGTCGGCGTGCCGGATACCGACCCGTTGTACCTGGCCACTGGCCTTGAAGTGCTGGCCAAGCTGGACACCCGTGAAGCCTTGCAGGCCTATGGTGGCCCGCAACTGCACCTGTTCGCCGGCAGCGATGCGCTAGTGCCGGCAGAGGCGGCAAAGGCGTTGAGCGAGCTGTTGCCCGATGTAGAAGTGGGCCTGGTCGAAGACAGTTCCCACGCGTTCCTGCTGGAGTATCCGCAGGAGCTGGCGGCGGGCATCAAGAGTTTTCTGCATGAGAGTGGCGATGACTGACCTTTCCCGTCCGACCCTGCCCGGCGCATTGCCAGACAAGCGTCAGGTGGCGGCCTCGTTCTCCCGCGCCGCGGCCAGTTACGACAGCGTGGCGGCCCTTCAGCGCGCTGTAGGCCTGAGCCTGCTGGAGCAGTTGCCGGCAGGCCTGCAGCCGTCACACTGGCTGGACCTGGGCAGCGGCACCGGCCATTTCAGCCGCATGCTGGCCGAGCGTTTCGCCCAGGCCAGCGGCGTGGCGGTGGATATAGCCGAAGGCATGTTGCTGCATGCCCGTCACGTAAAGGGTGGGGCGCAGTATCATGTGGTTGGCGACGCCGAGCGTTTGCCGCTGCGCGATGGCAGCGTCGACCTGGTGTTTTCCAGCCTGGCGGTGCAGTGGTGCGATCAGTTCGCCTGTGTGCTGGCCGAAGCGCAGCGGGTGCTGCGCCCAGGTGGAGTACTGGCCTTCAGCAGCCTGTGCGTGGGCACCCTCGACGAACTGCGCGCCAGCTGGCAGGCGGTGGATGGCCTGGTGCATGTAAACCGCTTCCGCCGTTTCGAAGACTATCAGCGCCTGTGCGCAGCCAGCGGTTTTGAACAGCTTGAGCTGGAGCGGTGCCCGCATGTGCTGCACTACCCGGATGTGCGCAGCCTGACCCACGAACTGAAGGCGTTGGGGGCGCACAATCTGAACCCTGGGCGACCTTCCGGCCTCACCGGCCGGGCGCGAATGCAGGGCCTGCTGCAGGCCTATGAGGCATTTCGCCAGCCTGCGGGGCTGCCAGCCACCTATCAAGTGGTCTATGGTGTGTTGCGCAAGCCACAGGCTTAAGGGGAGCACGATGAGCCAGGCCTTTTTCATTGCGGGTACCGATACCGATGTCGGCAAGACCACCATCGCCGCCGGCCTGTTGCATGCGGCGCGTTTGCAGGGCATGAGCACGCTGGGTGCCAAGCCGGTGGCCTCGGGCTGCACCATGACACCGAAAGGCCTGCGCAATAGCGATGCCTTGGCGCTGATCGACGAAAGCACGGTCAAGCTGCCCTATGAGCAGGTCAATCCGTTTGCCTTCGAGCCTGCAATTGCCCCGCATGTGGCGGCGCGCGAGGCAGGGGTGACGCTGGCTGTGCCAGAACTGCTCGCGGCGATGCGCAATGTGCTGCAACAAAATGCCGACTTCACCCTGATAGAGGGGGCCGGTGGCTGGCGCGTACCGCTGTCGGGCCTGGAGAACCTGTCCGACCTTGCCGTTGCCCTGCGGTTGCCGGTGATTCTGGTGGTAGGCGTGCGGTTGGGTTGCATCAGCCATGCCTTGCTCAGCGCCGAAGCGATCGAGCGTGATGGGCTGCAGTTGGCGGGTTGGGTGGCAAACATCATTGAGCCGCGCACTTCACGCCTGGAAGAGAACCTGGCCAGCCTTGCAGAGCGCTTGCCGGCGCCTTGCCTGGGGCGGGTGCCCAAGCTCAAGCAGGCCAGTGCCGACATGGTGGCTGAGCATCTGCAGCTGGATCTGCTGGATTAGTGTGATGCAGGCCCGGCCTCTTCGCGGGTAAACCCGCTCCTACGAGAGGACGCATACCGTTGTGGGCGCGGGTTTACCCGCGAGGCGGCCAGTGCAGGAATACCCAAGGCCTATCAACTGGCATTGAGCCATTAGGGATTTAAACGGGCCTTTTCGCCCCTAGCCTGTTTTAATTGGGCTGTTCGTCATCCAGCGTCAATGGAGTCCTGACATGGAAATCACCGGTAGCTCCGCCTACTACGCGGGCCTGAGCGCAATCCAGACCGGCCAGAACCGCGTCGATCAGGCTGCCAGCCAGATCGCCAACACCACTGCCGAACGTACCGCCACTAGCCAGTCCAGCGATTTTCAGGCCGAACGCCTGCGCGCGGTCGACCGCAGCCAGCAGATGGACCTGGCCACCAGTGTCGTGCAACAGGCGGTGGGCAAGACCGAAGTCGAGCTCGGCGCGAAGGTCGCCAAGGCATCCGACGAAATGCTTGGCCGGATCATCGACACCTACGCCTGAACACTTGCGTCATCCCCTATTTCAGCGCCTGCCCTTGTAGGAGCGGGCTTGCCCGCGAATGCGTCCGATCAGACAACAATTTTGTCTGGTCGGGCCTCTTCGCGGGCAAGCCCGCTCCTACAGGGGTTTTTGGCATGGCATGACTGATTTGCCATTTTTCGTGGCGTAAATGGCACCATAGTCCATCCTTGACAGAAAGCTGAGCTAAACGTAAGTTTCAAACAACTGTTTGATCGGCTTCCGCCAAGCGCGGGTCACCCCACAGAACTCACCTAGAGGTTCATCGCAATGCCTGACTACAAAGCCCCCTTGCGTGATATCCGCTTCGTTCGCGACGAGCTGCTTGGCTATGAGGCGCACTATCAGAGCCTGCCGGGCTGCCAGGACGCCACGCCCGATATGGTCGACGCGATCCTTGAAGAAGGCGCGAAGTTCTGTGAGCAGGTGTTGTCGCCGCTGAACCGCGTGGGTGACCAGGAAGGCTGCACCTGGAGCGAATCGGGGGTGAAAACCCCAACCGGCTTCAAGGAAGCCTACCAGCAGTTCGTCGAAGGCGGCTGGCCGAGCCTGGCACATGACGTCGAGCATGGCGGCCAAGGCCTGCCAGAGTCGCTGGGCCTGGCCCTGAGCGAAATGGTCGGTGGCTCGAACTGGTCGTGGGGTATGTACCCAGGCCTGTCGCATGGCGCGATGAACACTATTTCTGCGCATGGCACTGCCGAGCAGCAGCACACCTACCTGACCAAGCTGGTGTCCGGCGAGTGGACCGGCACCATGTGCCTGACCGAACCGCACTGCGGCACCGACCTGGGCATGCTGCGCACCAAGGCCGAGCCACAGGCCGACGGCAGCTACAAAGTGTCGGGCACCAAGATCTTCATCTCGGCCGGTGAGCACGACATGGCCGACAACATTGTCCATATCGTCCTGGCCCGCCTGCCGGACGCACCGGCCGGCACCAAGGGTATTTCACTGTTCATCGTGCCGAAGTTCCTGCCCAACGCCGAAGGCGGTGTGGGCGAGCGCAACGGCGTGAGCTGCGGCTCGATCGAACACAAGATGGGCATCCACGGTAACGCCACCTGCGTCATGAACTTCGATGCGGCCACCGGCTACCTGATCGGCCCAGCCAACAAAGGCCTGAACTGCATGTTCACCTTCATGAACACTGCTCGCCTGGGTACCGCGCTGCAAGGCCTGGCCCACGCCGAGGTGGCGTTCCAGGGTGGCCTGAAGTACGCCCGTGAGCGCCTGCAGATGCGTTCCCTGACCGGTCCGAAAGCACCGGACAAGGCCGCTGACCCGATCATCGTCCATCCCGACGTGCGCCGCATGCTGCTGACCATGAAGGCCTTCGCCGAAGGCAACCGCGCGATGGTGTACTTCACTGCCAAGCAGGTGGACATCGTCAAGTACAGCCAGGACGAAGAAGAGCGCAAGAAGGCTGACGCCCTGCTGGCGTTCCTGACCCCGATCGCCAAGGCATTCATGACCGAAGTCGGTTTCGAAGCCGCCAACCACGGCGTACAGATCTACGGCGGCCATGGCTTCATCGCCGAATGGGGCATGGAGCAGAACGTGCGCGACAGCCGTATCTCCATGCTGTACGAAGGCACTACCGGTATTCAGGCCCTCGACCTGCTCGGTCGCAAAGTGCTGATGACTCAGGGCGAAGCACTGAAGGGCTTCACCAAGATCGTGCACAAGTTCTGCCAGGCGCAGGAAGGTAACGAAGCGGTCAAGGAGTTCGTCGAACCGCTGGCGGCCATCAACAAGGAGTGGGGCGAGCTGACCATGAAAGTGGGCATGGCTGCCATGAAGGACCGTGAAGAAGTGGGTGCGGCTTCGGTCGATTACCTGATGTACTCCGGCTATGCCTGCCTGGCTTACTTCTGGGCCGACATCGCCCGTCTGGCCGCCGAGAAACTGGCAGCCGGTACCAGCGAGGAGGCGTTCTACACCGCCAAGCTGCAGACTGCCCGCTTCTACTTCCAGCGCATCCTGCCACGTACCCGTACCCATGTGGCGACCATGCTGTCGGGCGCCAACAACCTGATGGCGATGGACGAAGAGCACTTCGGCCTGTCGTACTGATACTGGCGCTGTACCCAAAACCCGCCTGCCCTGACCGGGAGGCGGGTTTTTTACGTCTTCAGGTTCAGCGTGGTCCCTCGTAGGAGCGGGTTCACCCGCGAAGAGGCCGGCCCTGCTGGCCAATCTCCATCAGCCGTTCACCGTTGCCGGCGCTACCGTATTCGCGGGTAAACCCGCTCCTACAAGGCTCGCGTGGCGGCCGGAAGTTCGTTCATCCAACCGCAAATTCAACTGTTCCAGTGCACTGCCGATGAAGTGAGGGCACAATGCCATTATTGATCTGCCGGGTTGGAGATTACCCTTGTTTCGTTTTAATGCTGTTCGCGCAAGCCACTTCCTGCCGTCGCTGTTCTTGTTGCTGGCAGGGCTCGCCGCAGCCTATGTGAGAGACCTCAGCGTCTTTTTCACATCGCTGTTCAATGTCCTGCCTACCTTGGTTCTACTGCTGGGCGGCGCCTACTGTGCGGTTTACCGCCGCCAGCGTGAGCTGTTCCTGATGCTGACGGTGTACATCGCCTACTTCCTGCTCGATACCCAGACTGACTTCTACCGTGATCATGGCCGCGTGCGTGAGGACGCCGCGGTGATTTTCCACCTGGTCTGCCTGTTGCTGCCGGCGCTGTTCGGGCTGTACGGCGCCTGGCAGGAGCGCACGCACCTGCTGCAGGACCTGGTCGCCCGCGGTGCCGTGCTGTTTGCCGTGGGCAGTGTGGCGGTGGCCCTCCAGCAAAGCTACCCCGAGGCGTTGCTGACCTGGTTGGCGGAGATCCGCTGGCCGGCTTTGCATGGCCACTGGATGAGCCTGATCCAGATGGTCTACCCACTGTTCCTGGGTGTGTTCATTCTGCTGGTGGTGCAGTATCTGCGTGCACCCCGGCCGCTGCACGCTGCGCAGTTGATCGGCCTGCTGGGCATTTTCTGGATGCTGCCGCAAACCTTCATCCTGCCGTTTACCTTGAACATCATGTGCAGCCAGGTAATGTTGATGATCGCCGCAGCCGTGGCGCACGAGGCTTATCAGATGGCCTTCCGTGACGAGCTGACTGGCCTGCCGGGGCGTCGTGCGCTGAACGAGCGCATGCAGCGCCTGGGGCGTAACTATGTGATCGCCATGACCGATGTCGACCACTTCAAGAAATTCAACGACACCCACGGCCACGATGTCGGTGACCAGGTGCTGCGGTTGGTCGCCAGCCGCTTGTCCAAGGTCACCGGCGGTGGCCGCGCCTACCGTTATGGCGGGGAAGAGTTCGCCTTGGTGTTCGCCGGCAAGACTGCCGCGGAATGCGTGCCGCATGTGGAGGCCGTGCGTGAAGTGATCGCCAATTACGTGATGCACCTGCGCGATCAGCACAACCGCCCGCAGGACGATACCGCCGGGCGCCAGCGCCGGGCGGGCAGCGCCGGCGGCACGGTCTCGGTCACCATCAGTATCGGCGTGGCCGAGCGCCAGGCCGATCATCGCAACCCCGAGGCGGTGCTGAAATCCGCCGACCAGGCGCTTTACAGTGCCAAAGGCGCGGGGCGAAATTGTGTCATGGTGCATGGGCGACAATCACTGCGGGGGGCAGTGCGCACGGCGTGACCAGGCGAGACTATACAGTCGGTTGATGACCCTATGTCTCGCAAAAGTTGTTCGGTTACACTGCCAGTAACCCCAGTGTCGCGGTTCCCCGAGACCGCCCCGACCCGACTAGCGAGAGGTTGTCATGGCTGACTATAAAGCGCCCCTGCGCGACATGCGCTTCGTACTGAATGAAGTCTTCAACGTGGCCGAGCAGTGGACGCAGTTGCCCGGGCTGGCCGAGGTTGTCGATGCCGACACGGCCATGGCCGTGCTGGAAGAAGCCGGCAAGGTCACCGCCAAGACCATTGCGCCGCTCAGCCGCGCCGCCGACGAAGAGGGCTGCCACTGGGACAACGGCGCGGTGCGGACCCCAGCCGGTTTCATTGAAGCCTACAACACCTACGCCGAAGGCGGCTGGGTGGGCGTGGGCGGCGACCCGCTGTTCGGCGGTATGGGCATGCCCAAGGCCATCTCGGCCCAGGTCGAGGAAATGGTCAACGCGTCCAGCCTGGCTTTCGGCCTGTACCCGATGCTGACGGCCGGCGCCTGTCTGTCGATCAACGCCCACGCCAGCGAGGCCTTGAAGGAAAAATACCTTCCGAACATGTATGCCGGCGTTTGGGCCGGCTCCATGTGCCTGACCGAGCCGCATGCCGGTACTGACCTGGGCATCATCCGCACCAAGGCCGAGCCCCAGGCGGATGGCAGCTACAAGGTCAGCGGTACCAAGATTTTCATCACGGGTGGCGAACACGACCTGACCGAGAACATCATCCATCTGGTGCTGGCCAAGTTGCCGGATGCACCGGCGGGGCCGAAAGGTATTTCGCTGTTCTTGGTGCCGAAATTCCTGGTCAATGAAGACGGTAGCCTCGGCGCGCGGAACCCGGCCACTTGCGGCTCGATCGAGCACAAAATGGGCATCCAGGCCTCGGCTACCTGTGTGATGAACTTCGACGAAGCTGTCGGCTACATCGTCGGTGAGCCGAACAAAGGCCTGGCGGCCATGTTCACCATGATGAACTACGAGCGCCTGGGCGTTGGCATTCAAGGCCTGGCGTCGGCCGAGCGCTCCTACCAGAACGCCGTGGAGTACGCCCGCGATCGCCTGCAAAGCCGTGCCCCGGCCGGCCCACAAGCCAAGGACAAGGCTGCCGACCCGATCATCGTCCACCCGGACGTGCGTCGCATGCTGTTGACCATGAAGGCGCTGATCGAAGGTGGCCGCGCATTCTCCACTTATGTGGCCATGCAACTGGACAGTGCCAAGTACAGCGAAGACGCCAGCGTGCGCAAACGCAGCGAAGAGCTGGTGGCACTGCTGACGCCGGTGGCGAAGGCCTTCCTCACCGACCTGGGCCTGGAGTGCGCAGTGCACGGCCAGCAGGTATTTGGCGGGCATGGTTACATTCGTGAGTGGGGGCAGGAGCAGTTGGTGCGCGACGTGCGCATTACCCAGATCTACGAAGGTACCAATGGCATCCAGGCCCTCGACCTGATGGGGCGTAAAGTGGTGGCCAGCGGCGGGGCATACTACAAGCTGTTCTCTGACGAGATTCGTCAGTTCATTACCGGTGCAGGCAGCGAATTGGACGAATTCGCCAAGCCACTGGGCGCTTCGCTCGATCAGCTCGACGGGTTGACCGAGTGGGTACTGCAGCAGGCCAAGGGCAACCCGAATGAAATTGGCGCGGCTTCGGTCGAGTACCTGCATGCCTTTGGCTATGTTGCCTATGGCTACATGTGGGCACTGATGGCGCGGGCGGCCCAGGCGGGCGAGGGGGATGCGCCGTTCTATTCGGGCAAGCTGGGCACGGCGCGGTTCTACTTCGCGCGGTTGCTGCCACGGGTGGATTCGCTGGTGGCTTCGGTGAAGGCGGGAAGTGAATCGCTGTACCTGCTGGATGCCGAGCAGTTCTGATCGATTTCTGGGGCTGCTGCGCAGCCCAATCGCGACGCAAGGCCGCTCCCACAGGTATTGCCTAAGTTTGGATAGGTGGGGCCTTGCGTCGCGATTGGGCCGCAAAGCGGCCTCAGCCATCGCATATCTGTGAATGAACTCCCTGTGTAAGCTTTTTCCTACACGACGCGGTGACTTTTCACCACTGTTCTAAGATTGGATCCACTGTTAATCTTTACCACATGGACGTTGCGCAGGAAGCGCATAGGACAGATCAAGGATGACGACGAAGGACCACCTGCCAGGATGGCGGGGCGATACGGATGTCACAGGGAAACAGTCTGGAAAACCCCGCTTCGGCGGGGTTTTCTTTATGGTGCGCCAGGCATGGCGCGTTGCGCGATAGCGCAACCAGCTTGGCTGTGGTGGCCTCGCTGGTGACTTGGGGGTGAAAGTCCTCTACACACCCGGCAAGGGGAAG